>JBNLCS010000159.1:0-4396 GCA_050303935.1 Bacteroidales bacterium | reverse complement strand
AAGAACAGAAATCAGAAATATTATATACCAAGAGTAGTGATTTTAAATTTGATTTTTTTAATGGTATATTACTTTTTTATGATGAAAATCTACTATTAGTAGGGACAAAAATGGGATTGTTTTCACTGGATATAAAAAACAATACCCTAACTAAAGTCACGAATAATAAAATTGCAAATAAGAATATTGAGGAACTCAATGTTACAGCAATGTGTAAAGACCAAAATGAAAGACTTTGGATTGGAAGTGCTGAAAATGGTCTTTTTTTGCTGGAGTTTAATAAGAAAAAGGATGTGCTTCCTACATTTGTTAAAAATTTTTATAATGGTGAAAACGGTGTGAGTAATTTACAAAATGGAGTAGCCAACCTCGAAAATGATAATGATGGAAATTTATGGATAGCTGGTGGTGGTATAAGTGTTTTTAATTTAAATTCAATATCTAAAGAGAGGGTTGAGGCCATTATACTTTCTGAAGATATTCTTGATGATTATAGCTTATCAAGTAATGCTATTGATTACATCTTTAAAGATAAAGATGGTACCATGTGGGTTGGTAACCATCAATCTGGTGTAGATTATTATAACCCTTTGATGTTTAAATTCACACACATTCGTCATAACCCCAATAAAAGCAACGGGTTAAATTCAAAAAGTGTTAATGCCATACTTGAAGATGGCAATTACCTTTGGATAGGTACAGATAATGGTTTAAACCGTTATGACCGTACGAATAACAGATGGGAGTTTTTCACCCAGGAAGAAAGTAATCTTGGCTCAAATGGGATTTGGGTACTTTATAAAGATCGAGAGGAAAGGTTGTGGGTTGGTACTTGGGGAGGTGGATTAAACCTGTTTGATTACCGGACAGAAACATTTACCCGCTTTATGAATGACCCCAATGATCCAACAAGTATTAGCAGCAATAATATTTGGGGTATTTCAGAAGGAAGGGATGGGATAATTTGGATTGGAACAATGGGAGGTGGCCTTAACCGTTTTGACCCGGTTCGAAAAACCTTTAAGAGTTACACCGCAAGTGATGATAATACCAGCATATCATCTAACTTAACAAAGACTGTTTTGGAAACCCGTGATAATGAAATTTGGGTTGTTACAGGAAAAGGTGTGAATGTGTTGGATAAAAAATCTGAAACATTTACACAATTTGTATATGAAGAAGATAACCCCAAAAGCATTAGCAATAGCAATATTATGTATTTTTATAAAGATAGCCGGGATAATATTTGGGTAGGAACTGAATATGGACTAAATAAATTTAATAAAAATGACAGAAGTTTTACCAGATATACCGAAAATGATGGATTATGTAATAATGTAATTAGGGGGATTTGTGACGATAATCTTGGAAACCTTTGGGTTAGTACAAATAAAGGGCTGTCATGTTTTGTTGATGCTGTAAACGATCCTGACACCATTGTTTTTAATAACTATTACAAAGATGATGGGTTACAGGGTGACGGTTTTGGAAGCCGTTCTTGTTACAAAGGTAAAGATGGAAAAATATATTTTGGGGGGTCAAATGGTTTAAATGTTTTTGAACCCGAAAAATTAGTTACTAACCCCAATAAGCCCGATGTAGTACTTACCGGTTTGTGGATATTAAATAAACCTGTAAAGATTGGTGGTGAAGATCCTATTTTAACAAAACATTTAAGTTTTACTGAAAGAATTGACCTAAACTATAAACAGAATTTTATTAGAATTGATTATGCATATCTGAATTTAATTGTTCCTGAAAAAAACAAATTTGCATATATGCTTGAAGGGTTTGAAAAGGAATGGAATAATGTAGGCAACCAAAAAACAGCCATTTATACAAATCTTGATCATGGAAAATACACATTTAAGGTAAAAGCTGCCAATAATGATGGGCTGTGGAATGAACATTATGCATCCCTTAATATTGTTATTCGTCCGCCATGGTGGAAAACCTGGGTGTTTAGGATCTTTGCAATCCTTTTGTTGGGTTTTATTATTTACACAATTGTTAACGCCAGGATGAAAGCCATAAAACATGAAAAAATTGTTTTGAAACAAAAATTGAGTGAAGGGGAGAAAGAAATTCAGGAACAGAAAAAGGAACTTTTCAAAAAGCAGCAAGAAATTGAAGAACAAAGTCATAAAGAATATGAGATACATTATCTACATACAGGGATTAGTAAGTTTACCGATATAATTTCCGCTTCCCGTCAAGATATAAATAAATTGGCCAAAGACGTTATTATTGAACTGGTGAAATATACAGAAACTTCGGTTGGCATGATATACCTGGTTGATGATAGCGATCCGGAAAATATCAGGTTGGTAAATTACGGATCATATGGGTTTGCCTCGGATAATAATAAATACGACAAAGATTTTATTCCGGGGGAAGGTTATGTTGGGGCATGCTATAGGGATAAAGAAATAATACAATTAAACGATCTACCTGAAGGTTATATCAAACTTCACTCGGGCATAGGATTTGCATCACTGAAGCATACGGTTTTATTTCCTATCATGGATGAAAATGATTGTTTAGGGGTAATTGAACTAGCGTCTTTAGAACCAGTTAAATCGTATGTTGTGGATTTTATAAAGAAATTTAATGAAACACTTGCATCCATTATAACTATAAATAAAGCCAATAGTAAAACAGAACAAATATTGGAACATAATAAACAGCAAGCAGAGGAGCTGAAGTCCACGGAGGAAGAGTTAAGGCAAAATCTGGAAGAGATGCAGGCTACACAAGAAGAATTGAGAAAGCAGATGGATATGTCGCAACAATCCCAGGAAAAACTGTTGGCCGAGCAAAACCTTACCAATGCTTTTCTTGAAACTGTATCGGAAGGGATCTATTTCAAAGATTTGGAAAGTAGGTTTATTAAGGCAAGTAAATCGATGACAAGTGTTTTCAATGTTAAAAAAATTGAAGATATCTATGGTAAAACTGATTTTGACTTTTTTACAGAGGAACATGCCAGGCCCGCTTTTGAAGATGAACAGAATATAATTAAGACAGGTAAACCTGTTGTTGATAAAATTGAAAAAGAAACACATATGGATGGCCGTATTACCTATGTTACAACAACCAAAAAACCACTTAAAGATACAACTGGAAAAATAATAGGAACATTTGGCATCTCTAAAAACATAACTGAGCTTATTGAGTTAAAAAATGATATTGAAAAGCGCGAAAAGGAAATTAAGAGCAAAGAAAATATGATTTCAAATTTGCAGAATGAGATCAAAAAGAAAGAGTCTATAATAAAAAAACTTGAAACAGGTTTAAGGAAAAAGCCTTAAACAGTTTCTTATAGTATCCGTTTCATAACTTCTTCCCTGCGCCTTCGTGAGACTGGTACACTGCTGCCTCCAAGCATTTTTATATAACCACCATCGGTTTTTACAAATGAAGATATTTTTCTAAGATTAACCAGGTGCGATTGGTGTGTACGGAGAAAGCCATGCGGTTCTAGAATTTCCTGATGCTCTTTTAGTGTTTTGCAAACAAAATATTCTTTATTATTTTCTAAAAATATGCGCGTATAATTGCCATCAGCTTCCATTCTGATAATCTGGTTTATAACAACAAACTCAATCCTGTCTGACAGTAGTAAAGCTAACCGTTTTTCACCTTCAGGACGGTCAATGTTGGCAACAAACTCTTTCAGGCGCTGATTTTCCTTTTTATTTTCAAGTTGTATAACTACTTTTTCAATGGCTTTGGTAAGTTCAAAAATGTCAATGGGCTTAAGCAGGTAGTCGATTGCACAAAACTTAATGGCCTGAATCCCATATTTATCAAAGGCTGTAACAAAAATTACCTCAAAGGGTTGGTTGCTTATCGATTTTAATAAGTTAAAACCTGAACCCCCGGGCATTTCTATATCAAGAAACAGTAAGTCGGGCTTAATTAACGTAATCAATTTAAGTGCTTCGGCAGCAGACGCTGCTTCCCCAATAATCTCTACCTGTTTGCAATATTCCCCTAACAAATCGCGCAGGTTTTTCCTGCTTTTTGGTTCATCGTCAACAATTATACTTTTAATAATCATGGTCCAAAGTTTAATTAATCCATTGGTATTGTTATGGTAGCAATTGTCCCGCCTTCTTTTTGGTTGTTTTCAACGGTAAGTTTTGCTATCTTATTTTCATAGTTAGAAACAACAATGCGTTCTTGTACCAACTTTAAACCATACCCTTTCTGGCTTAACTTATCTTCCCGTTTAGGGGCTAATCCGGCACCATTGTCAGTGACAGTTATACACAACGCATTTTCACATTTACGTATAGTAATCGTCAATATTCCTTTATTGCCCAAGGGGGCCAAACCATGCACAATGGCATTTTCAGCTAGGGGCTGGATAATCATCCCGGGAATTTCCAAC
>JBNLCS010000158.1:0-3126 GCA_050303935.1 Bacteroidales bacterium | reverse complement strand
ATTTTGGGATATCAGGAGTATCTTTTGGGGTTTTAGGCACATCCGGTATTTCTTTTGGGGTTTTTACTTCCGGTACTTCTTTCGGTGTTTTTGGTATTTCGGGGGTTTCTTTTGGTGTTGTTGTTTTTGGTACTTTCTTTGGTACTGGGGGTATCTCAGGGGTTTGCTTTGGTGTTGTTGCAACTTCGGGGGCCCCCTCTGCGTTAGGCCCTTTTGGTTTAACCTGTTCAGTATGCATTATTTTTAATGCATCTCTGCTAATATCCCCATTCTCAGCAATTAAGCCCCTTTCTTTTAATGATTTATAATTTTTACCAAATCCTTCCAATTCCAAAAGTTGGCTTTGACGTTCTAACTGTCTTCTGGAAGCGGCCATGCTCCTGCGTTGTTGAATTTTAGCCCCACTCCTGGCTGCTGCTGCAGAACCCAGCATCATCAAACCTGTTTTCATGGCATCCCCGATCAACTGGTTTTTCAGTTTTTTAGCATCTTCCGGAGATAATTTTTTGTCTCGTACCTGTTGGTCAATTTTAGCAAAATCTTCATTTAATTTCCATGGAACAAGTAACATGGTTGCCCCGGTTTCGGTCCAACCGGAAATCTGTAGAAGGGTCCCAAGCCTTTTGCAAGTACTGAAACCTTTGTACACACTATTCAGGTCCCTGGCTACTTTCACCCCGACAGCAGCAGGCACAACACCTATTATTCCTATAATATCCATTGCCGTTTCTGCATCCCACTCCAGTTTATGCCGCATTGACCTGTCGTACATGTTATGAATAGCAGAAACAGCACCCAGCACACCTGCGGCCAGGCCAAGCCAGGCTGCGGCAACGGGGGCACCTACACCCGTGGCAACTAAGGCAGCTGCACCAACAATAGCACCAATAATACCCAAGGCATAAAGTACTTTTTCCCAAATTCCCTTTGCACTATCATAGAACTTGATATCTGTTCCGGGATGGTCTTCTTTTCTTATTTTGTTTTCCGGGTTTTTGTCACCTTCTTTTAAAACATTTCCCGTGGGGAACCTAACGGCAATTTTTCCTTCCCCATACGTTGCTTTTTCACCAAAATCTTCAAATCCCTCATCAATAGCCTCTTTATGCGTTTTACCCGTTCCTGTATATAATCTTCGGGTTTGATCGCTGGTTATATCAATAATACTATATTCAATATTGCCGGGTTTACTGTCGGGTGATTCGCTAACAATAAAATTCAGTGGATATACTTCACCTGTTACACTTGAAATAAAGGCTACTTCAGGAAAGTATTGATATTTAGAGCCTTTCTTAATATTATCTTTAAATATACTCCCGGTTTTTTGAATTGTTTCCAACCTTTTTTGACTCGCGATAAGTTCATTCTTGTACCCTTCCACTGTTTTTCTTTCCCAGATAACAAACCAATACAAATCTTTTAGATCTTCGTTTTTCCCCGTTAATTTTTCAGATGGCGGGACGTTTTGTTTAACGGCAGATTTAATTATTTTGTCAAGCCTGTTAAGTTTTTTAATCGTATCTGTTACATAACTTAATTCTGAAGAAATGCTTGCCATTGCCGATTTGGATTCTTTCTCCCTGGCCCTTTTTAAATAACCTTCTTTCATTCGTTGCACAGACTCAAACATTTGTGTCTGCGTAGTATCTAATGTACCACCCGCCAACGATTTTTTAATAAATTCAATTTCTGCTTCTGTAATCTTGATTGCATTAGACCTTCCGCTAACGGCTGACTTAGCAACTTCTTCCATTTTTTTTACGCGGATTGGATAATATGCTTCGCTGGAAACCCTTTTTAATTTATAATCCCCAATGGGCGCATGGCTAGTGATACAATGGACCATATAATCACCGGGTTTTTTGGGGATTTCCATTTCTGCCTGTGAATCAGATCCATTGGTTTTGAAATTAACTATAGAGAGTTGTGGCGGTTTTTTTGTTTCCTTATCTGTGTTCAATGGATCGGGATTATACATATCATACAACTTTTTCCACCGGTTCATCCAATATGCATCTCCTTTACCTGTTTTGAGATTATCGGGGATTTCATAGATGGTCCAGTTAAAATGTATATATTGCTGATGCAGCTTTGAAGCTATAAAAAGGTCTTTTAATTGTCCTCCACCATAAACTGCTTCATAATCCAATGACATCCGGAATCGGTTTCGTGCATTGGTTACCGTTATATTATCGGGCCTCATCGTTACGGGAACAATTTGAGCTGGAAAGGCATCTAAAGCACTACTATCAGTAGGACGAACAATTTCAGCATCTTTTGGCGCTTGTTTTTTGGGCTGGTTTATTTCAAATTGCCTGAGGATGGCAGCCTGATGGCGCATAAATGGAATTAGGTGACCAACGGTCGTATTTTCAGTTAAAGGCCATGTTATTAAACCATAGTTCCGGTCTACATTTGGTTCCTTCCCTCTCTCCACCCAAATACGAAAGAATATATAAGGTTGTCTTGATTGTTTGGCATCACTTTTTTCTGCAGTACCTTTTTTTAATTGACGAGAAGTTTCTTTGTCCCTGGTTTCTTTAACAAGCTGAATGCCGTCGGGAATATTTTTAGGGTTGTTTTCTTTTTTTCTGATTTGGTCAAGCCTTTTCTCTACATCCTTTTTTAATTTTCTGGCCCAGGGCGGTAATGTTTTTTCAAATTTCTTTTTATCACTATCCGATATCTTACCATACGCCTTTAAAGTAGCTTCACGAATCCTCTTCAACAACTCATCTGCTTTATCATTTTCGTTTAATTCAACTGACTGGGATGATTTTTTCTCTTTGTTCGCCCCAAAAATTACCCAAGCATTTAAATACCATTTTTTATTTTTATAGCTAAACCAGTCAACAATACTATCTGGTAAATCTTTTTGTATCGGTTTTTTTTCTTTTTCACTATCAATAAGTTTATTAAGCTCTTTAAGCAATTTTTTTAACCACTCAGGACGTTTTTTCGTTGGCCGTTTAGCTTCAATCTTTATTCCCTCAAGTTCAATCACTTTGGTAGTACCTGTCCCCGGCAAATTTATTGATGCCATTAAGTGCCCTGGCAAAATATAATCTAATCCTGTTTTTGCTTTATATTCTTTTATATGTTTTTTCCATTCTTCAGCTCCAAATA
>JBNLCS010000157.1:0-5272 GCA_050303935.1 Bacteroidales bacterium | reverse complement strand
TATTGATGAAAAGGTCATGCAATCGACCTGTACCGGAAAACCCTGTGTCAAAGGCCGTGTTAAAAAGTGTAGCTTGTCCTTCCAATAGTTTTTTTGCATATTCTAGGCTAACATATTGTAAAAATCTTTTGGGAGTTGTTCCTGCCCATTCAGTAAACAAGCGATGAAAATGAAAAGAACTTAAATTTACTTTTGAAGCAACTTCATCAAGATCAGGCTGATCTTTAAAATTGTTTTTAATATATTCAATTGCCGTAGCTATTCGTTTATAATTCAAAAGTTGTTGCTTTTCGCCCATTGTTCCTTAATTTTTATTGTGCAAATATCGAAACTATACTACAATCATAAAATCCGAAACTTGCTAAGTTTTGCCAATCGTTGCTTATTTGTAATGCGTTTTAGGTTTAAACATCAAACAATTTACTCGACCTTCACCAGCACCCCTTCACTGTGAGATGCAAACTCGGGTGCATACATACATTGAACTGTGGTGATCCCATTACTGAATTCGCCTGAATTATTTGCCCATAATGGATATTCAAAAACGAATGTGCCGGCTGGTAAATGCTCAAAAAAGAAATTCACCGAAGCATCTTTTACAGTTTCGTAGTAATATAACCCATCTTGATATCTATGGTTGGAAATAACATTCAAAGGTTCAAAACAACTGGCCCTCTGATCTTTCATATGCACATAATCCATATCACGGTCGGCTTTTAGCACGATACGTACTACCACTTTATCTCCTTTAGTCAGCTTATTTTCATTCAAAGGTACCAGTTTTTTTTCGCCACCTATAACCTCTTCTTTGTAAAGCGATTTTTTTAATGATAATGGGCTTTCATGACTGGTTATTTTATCCAATTGTTCAAAATATTGCCAGTACAGCCCTCCCCATGCAATATCTTCTGCTGAATTTTTCAACTCAATAGTTGCCATTTCCTGTTTGATTTCATTTCCATACCATGTTTTTTTGAAATAACCACTACCAGCCTCTGCACCGACATCTGGCATATTATCCGGATTAATAACCTGTTTACCAATTTTTATTTCAACACTCTTTTCACCTGTAAGCATATTGTGCCCGGAAAGCAACAAGGCATAACAAGCTTCGGTTGTAGCTTTCGTGGTTTTCCAGTTACTTGTTTGTTTATTTTTGAGCAGCCAGGTTTTCATCCCATTCACCATATTTTTGTTTCCCGATATTTCATGAAAAGCTTCAATCAACAGTGATTGTGTTTCAATGGGTGCCTGATACCAGAAATAGCCATTGCCATATTGCCAATGCACACCCATTTCTTCATCCTTTACCGCTCTCTCTTCCAATGAATTCAAGATTTTTTGCGGACTATCTGTTTTGCCTTCCCGGTTAAGGAACAAAGCAATCATTCCTTGCATATAAGCAGACTTGTTTACCCAGTATTTTTCACATTGCCCCTGAAAATAACCGTAAGCCTCAATAGCATCGTTAGGTATAGTAATGGATTTAAAAAAACTCCTGCAATACAAATATTGGATCATATCGTAACCGAGATGGTCTTTTCCCAGATCATTTGCATTTGTATTTTCTTTTAACCGGTTATATGATTCAATAAATTCATGATCAAGAAATTGAATTGCCTTAACAACCATACGCCACGTATCCTGATCTTTCCTTACGTCCAATATCCCCAAATTATCCAGATGCCCTATTCCGGAAACAATGTGCCGTGTGATATACCTGCTTTCATTTCCACCTTTAAACCAAGGCCATGCCCCACTTCCCAATTGCTCTTTTCTCAATTTTGTCATGGTACGCTGTTGTTCATTGGCAAGGTTATTCAAATTGAACAACAAGGCAATCCGTTTTTTCTGTTCCGTTTCATTTTTGGCTTCCATAACCCAGGGGGTTTCCTGTAGCACAATTTGTTTTAATTCCTGATTTTTCTCAAGGTTCGACAAAAAGGCACCGGCATCATTATTTTGCCAGATTTCAAAAACATGCTTTATTTTTGGTTGTGATTGAATGATATGGGAAGCTAGTGCATTGGCATAATATCGGCTAAAGGTTTGCTCAAGGCATTCGTAAGGATATTCCATTAAATAAGGCAGGGCTTGTACAGCATACCAAACAGGATTATCTGTAAACTCAAATGTTAAGGCATGATTTTTCAAGGTTGTTGAGTTAATATTGAGCATCTTTTCCATGGTAAATGTTTTGCTTTCGTTACCATTTATCCAAACAGGCATAGTCTCAGTAACCAACATCCTGTTTGACAATACAGGAAGCGTATATTCTTCACCATCTGAAAAACTGCCTGTTGTTGCTACAAACCTATAAGTAAGGGCACCCACTTCTTCCGGTATTTGGACCTGCCATGATACGTTTGCTGATTTCCCTTTTTCAATGGTAAAAAGTTTTTCATTGGTCTTGTTTTCAAGCAATATATCAACCGGTTTCATCGTAAGGGCATCAAAAAGCAATAGTGCTGCCTTGCCATTCAGGTCACCATCACTATTGTTCACTAATTTGGCCGAAAGTGTGATTTTATCAGTCTCACGTAAAAACCTGGGTACGTTGGGCATCACCATTAACTGTTTGCTGGTAACAAATTCTTTTTCGGTGTAACCAGATTTTAAATCCGGTGTATGGGCAAAACCTCTAAATTTCCATCGGGTAACACTTTCGGGCATGGTGAAGGCAAGAATAATATCACCGTTTTCATTTGTTTTTAAAGCAGGATAAAAAAACGCGGTTTCGGCAAAATTTGAGCGGGCTTCAATCTCTTTAACCGGTTTAACACCCTCCAGTTTATACTCAACCGGTGCAGCATCCAAATCATCGGCTGCTAAAAAAGCCACTTCTTCGGTTTGAGGTGGAGGGGGAATGCGACTTGACTTCATTCTCATTACCCCCCTTGGGTTTTCCATCTCAACCTCTTCCATCAACATATCATTTAAAAACAACTCCCCATCAGCACTCTTTAATCGATATTTCCTGATGTTTCCATATCCCGCAATCCCTTCTTCCCCAATTTCATCAATATTAACCATCATGTAAACATCAAGGAGTGTTTTACCCTTTACTTTAAGATTCTCTGTAACGTAGCCTTTACAAATTATTTCAATTTCTCCACTGGCACCATTCATAGCAATGGTAAATTCACCTTTATCGTTTGTATTAACTTCCTGTTTCCCATCAATGTTGCGGATGGTTGCGTTTTTAATAACCTCGCCTTCCATTGTTTTTACCATGCCCGAGACTATTGTTTTTTCACTATCTTCTGAAGAAACCACTACTACCCTGCCCCTTTCATGTTTTTCAAAATAAAAAACAGGGCGATAGTAATAATCAAGGCCAAACCAATTAAAATCTGGAATTTTTAATGTGATGAAATTCCACGAAATAACTTCACCCCCAATTGGTGAAGCCGTTGAATACTTAAAATCATTGGTATTGTCCCAACCATACTGATTTCTATAATAAGGATTAATGGCAAGCTGAAAATCATCTGAAGCAAATTTATCCAGCGAAGCATCATACATAGTAGCCACCATTTCAGCAGCATACTTATCCCCCTCTTTACCGGATATATGGAGGCGCCACTCCTCTTTACTTCCCGGCTCCATGTTATTGCGAAAAGTTTCAAAACGGATATCCAGCATTTTGTTGCTAAAAGGCACCTCTATAAGTTGTTGATGGTTAAACAACCTATTATTATACACGAACACATAATTTAAGGTAACGTTGCCCCGGTATATTTCGTTTACCGGAAACATAATTTGCTCCATTTCACCGGAAATAGATATCATTCTTTTTTCCAGCACTGTATTGTTTTGTACAACCTCAACCAATAAATCGCCATTTTTAGCTACGCTCCCTGCATTTAAGATAATATCATCACCTACATCAACCGCGGTATTTGTCACGGAAAAAAAATCGGCTGACGGAAATGGTGTTTTTTTGTCTTTAACTGAAAACAAAGTGAAGTATTTTTCAGTAATAACCGGCGTACCAAATGTATCAACAGCTTCTATAACCAATACATATTTTCCTGAAACCCATTTTCTGCATGATGAAATATTAATGGCTTCATTTTTCGCTGTAAAAATGCTTTTATCATATACCTTTTTACCCCTTTCCCAATTTCCAACATCGTTTTCATTATTGTATTCATATTCAGGTAATAAATCCCGGTATTCTTTCAATGAATAAATGAAAGCATCTGCCCGGGGCCAGTATTTTGATTTCCTGTATTTATCAGGTCCCTTTAACTGAAATATTTTAATGCTGCATTCTACGGGTATTTTTGTACCCTCCAGGTTGGTTGAAGAAATTTCTATTTTATCTGTCTCTTCTTTTATAATATTCTCCTTCAAAACAGCATCAAGCAATAATGCTTCTTCCCCAATATTTATTTCCTTTTCAGCGCTTTGGGTCTCCCCGTTTATATCTGTAACATCCACCTGAATACTATAGTTGTAAAACAATTTTTCATTTCTGTTTTCAACAGGTGCAATAGCATCAAATGCAAACGTAAACACTCCGTTTTCATCTGTAGATGTTTCACCACTTGAAAACAACTTGCTCTCCCTGTTCAATATTTTGTGCCAATAATACGGCGAATACTGCACCCTGTTAACTGTATATTTTATTTTGGCATCCCCTATGGGTATTCCTGAAAAAGTTTTTGCATTCCCGGTAACATTTATTGTTTCCCCCAGTTTTAATGCCCCTTTCATTGGACTGATTTTTACTTCAAACCTTGGCCGCTTATATTCTTCAACCTTAATATTTTTGCTGCCGTATTGGTTTCGAACCTGAAAATTTCCGTTCAAACCGTTATTGGGTATTACAAAACTACCATGAAACGAACCGAATTCATTCGTTTTTACATTGCTGCTTAAAACCATCTGATTATTGGCATCGAATAACTCAACCTTTGTATTTAAACCTGCCACCACATGGTGATCATCCTGGTTTTTTGTTTCATAAATTATTCCTTTGTAGAACACTGTTTGCCCCGGTCGGTAAATAGCCCTGTCTGTAAAAATAAAAGTCCGGTTATACGGTTTAATCCTGTAATCTCGTTGATTTGAAATATAGTAATGCCCCGAAAGGTATTCCTTGCGGTCCCAGCCACTTAATGTATCTTCTTTGTATACATATTCAGTTTTAATTTGCTCATTTTTTAACCCTGATGAAATTATTGCATAACCGCTTTCATCGCTTTGATAAGAGCCAAACCGGTTTAATTGAACTGTACGTTTTGAATAGTTGTATTTTACCTTG
>JBNLCS010000156.1:0-2154 GCA_050303935.1 Bacteroidales bacterium | reverse complement strand
AAAAATTTGCTTCTCCAATAGCATACAATCCAGGTATGGTGGTCATTAATTCATAATCTACCCAGATACCACCCATTGTATAATGTATTGCCGGAAATATCATCATGGGCGTTTCATATGGATTATCATTGGTAATTTTTTCATACATTTCAAAAAGGTTACCATAGCGCTGTTCTACTACATCGCGTCCTAATCTATTAATTGAGTCGGCAAAATCCAGATATACCGCTAACCCGGTATTTCCAACTCCATAACCGGCATCGCAACGTTCTTTAGCCGCCCTAGATGCCACATCACGGGGTACCAAGTTTCCAAATGCCGGATATCTTCTTTCCAAGTAATAATCCCTATCTTCCTCAGCTATTTGAGTTGGCTTCAATTCACCTTTTTGAATTTTTTCAGCATCTTCTTTTTTCTTTGGCACCCATATCCTGCCATCATTCCTCAAACTTTCGCTCATTAAAGTAAGCTTTGACTGGAAAGCACCGTGTACGGGTATACAGGTTGGGTGAATTTGTACAAAAGCCGGGTTAGCAAAACAAGCCCCCCTTTTGTAACATTGCCAAGCAGCACTCCCATTAGACCCCATTGCATTGGTAGATAAAAAGAATGCATTTCCGTATCCTCCCGAAGCAATAACAACTGCGTGTGCTGCGTGTCTTTCAATTTTTCCTGTGATCAGGTTACGGATAATAATTCCCCTAGCCTTACCTTCTATTAAAACCAGATCGAGCATTTCAGTACGTGTATACATTTTAACCGTACCTTTATTTATTTGTCTTGACAGAGCACTATAGGCTCCCAATAACAATTGCTGTCCGGTTTGGCCGCGTGCATAAAAAGTTCTTGAAACCAATGCACCACCAAATGACCTATTATCAAGTAACCCTCCATACTCTCTTGCAAAAGGTACTCCCTGCGCTACACATTGATCAATAATATTATTACTGACTTCTGCCAAACGATATACATTAGCCTCCCGTGATCTGTAATCACCTCCCTTAATAGTGTCATAAAACAAACGATATACACTGTCGCCATCATTGGGATAATTTTTGGCAGCATTAATACCTCCCTGCGCGGCTATACTATGGGCCCTTCTGGGACTATCCTGAAAACAAAATGCTTTAACATTGAAACCAAGTTCACCAAGAGAAGCAGCAGCTGAAGCCCCAGCTAAACCAGTTCCCACAACAATAATATCAAGCTTACGTTTATTGGCAGGATTTACTAATTTTTGGGTCGCCTTATAATTGGTCCACTTATCTTTTAATTCGCCTTCAGGTATTTTTGAATTTAACACGGTCATATCATTAATGTCTTATCTTGTTCTTAATTAAAAAAATAAATTACCACAGGAATTAAAATAAATCCAAGTGGAACAATAATTGAATAAATTACACCTATAGCCTTTATTATAGGAGTATATATTTTGTGATTGATCCCTAGTGTTTGAAAAGCAGACTGAAAACCATGATGCAGATGAAACGCCAACAAAAGCAATGAAATAATATAAAATATTACATAAGGTAGTATTTTAAATTTTTGTATTATCAGTTCTCCCAAATCATGAACTTGTTTCCCATCTATAGTTATAATTTCAGCTCCGTGTAAAAATTTCGATTTTATATAAAAATCAGCCAAATGGATAACCAGGAATATCGTAATGATTACAGCGGTGTGAAACATAAACTTGGAGAAATAAGACAACTGTGCATTATTTTTCACCTTGTAACGCACAGTTCCCCGTGCAAACATATTTTGTATACTCACAATTACCCCATAAATCATATGCAACAAAAAACCTCCAAAAAGTGTGATTTCCATTACTTTTATCACCGGGTTTGTAGCCATAAAATTAGCTGCCAGGTTAAATTTATCGGTTGAATCATACAAAATAACTAAAAGGTTTATCCCTAGATGCACAATCAGAAATGTAACAAGGAAAAGGCCTGCCAAGGACATAATCAGCTTTTTCCCAATTGACGAATTAAACATGTTTCCCATATTAATTAATTTCAAATATCTATATCAGATAAATGCAAAGTTAGGCCCTTATTTCTTTTATACAAGGACTTTTTTTATGAAAGCAATGCATTTTTACAACTGAAATTAATTTAGCATTTATTCAATATATTAGTTATTCCAACTATT
>JBNLCS010000155.1:0-6230 GCA_050303935.1 Bacteroidales bacterium | reverse complement strand
GAGGAACGACGAAGCAATCTTTGTAAGTTATGCAGATTGCTTCGCATGTGCTCGCAATGACGGCAGCGTATAATTTATTTTAGAGAAAATCGCTGCAAGCACAAATGCCAATTAAAAGAACACAGCTTCATGTAGCGAAACTATAAAATGCTGATTAAAAGAAAACATTAACTTAGTGCATTTGCGCTGCAGATTAAAGGTTAAAAATTATGGAACTTGACAAAACACTTTCAAAATACGGCCTGTCAAAAAGCACAGACAACACGATCCTAAATATCAATGGCCACATTCATACGCCTTATTCGTTTAGTGCCTTTGAAAGCATCAAACAAGCAGTTGACCTTGCTGTAAAAGAAAATATTAAAGTATTGGGCATTAATGATTTTTTTGTGGCTGATGGTTTCAAAGAATTTAAGGAAACCTGCGAATTATCAGGCATTTACCCCTTATTTAATATTGAATTTATAGGTTTGATCAAGGAGTTTCAGGACGAAGGTATTCGCGTAAATGATCCGGGAAATCCCGGAAGGGTATATTTTACAGGTAAAGGATTAAATTATCCTTTTTCATTACCTAATGATTTAAATAAAAAGCTGGAGGCAGTCAAAAAGGAAAGTGTGGCCCAGGTTGAACAAATGGTGATTAAAGCCGATGCTTTTTTTAAGCAACAAGGTGTAGATATTACCTTGGATTTTACTGAAATAAAATCAAAATATGCGAAGGACCTGGTTCGTGAAAGGCATATTGCCAAAGCAATACGTATTGCAGTTGATAAGAAAACAAATTCACCTGAAGAGAGGAAGGTATTGCTGAAAAAAATATATGGAGGTAAAGAAAGCGGTGTAGATGTAACCGACAACAATGTTCTTGAGAATGAAATCAGGGGAATGTTGCTAAAAGCGGGAGGTGCTGCTTTTGTTCCTGAAGGTCCCGCGGCATTTCTTCCATTGAAAGAGATTATTGAAATTATAATAGAAGCTGGTGGAATTCCTTGTTATCCTGTATTATTGGATGCGTTGAAAGGAAAATATACCGATTTTGAGGACGATTGGGAATCCATGCACAAAACATTTAACAAATTAAATGTAAGATGTGTTGAACTGATACCAGGTCGCAACAGCATTGGTGAGCTGCAAAAATTTATGAAACATTTTTATGATTTGGGTTATATCATATTGCTGGGTACTGAGCATAATACACCAGAACTAATTCCGCTCACGGTTTATGCAGGCAATAATACTGAATTAACAGCCGAAATAAAAAAAATAGGTTTTAACAGTATCTGCGTTGTGGCTGCCCATCAGTTTTTAAAATCAAATAATGAAGAAGGGTATATTGATAGCAACGGGAAAGCCAAAGCAAGTCAGAGAGAAGATTTTATAGAATTGGGGAAAGCTGTTTTAAATAAGTTCTTAAATTAATTTTTGCATTTTTGGGAATCGTATAATTTTAAAAACAAAGAAGTCACTTCAGAAATCAAATAGGAATAGAAAACCAGGCGTTTTCATCTGTTGAAAGGCAGGTTCGCGCCATAGAGTTTAGAAATATGGAAATAAATAAATTACTACCAGCTATTCGCATGTCGTTTTCTAAAAATGAACTGGTTACAGTTACCATTAATAACAATGCCGAAATAATTGAAAAATGCAATCAAGCCAAACAGGAAATTGAAGGTTTATTTTTTTCAGGATCAACGGATATCGAAGAATTGTTAGCCGAAATAAAAGAGAAAGCATCATTTATGCCTTACGGTGTCGGCATTAAAAATACGGGTTTGCTTGTTGTGGCTGACAGTGCTAAAAATGCTATTTCAGCCTTATCATTGTATGAAACCCTGCTAAGGGGCAATGAACCAGATGAGGTTGAGTTTGGCAGTGAACCAATAAATGGAAGGGTACAGAATAAAATAGCTATTGTTACAGGCGGGGCCCAGGGATTTGGAGAAGGAATAGTACGAGATTTGCATGCACAGGGGGCCAATATAGTTATTGCCGACCTCAATTTGGGAAAAGCTAACGAACTGGCCAATGAATTAAACTCTAATAACCAAAATAATTTGGTTGAAGTATGCCAGGCCAATGTTAGTGAGGCTAAATCGGTTGAACATATGGTAAACTACACTGTGAAATCTTTTGGAGGACTGGATATCATGGTTAGTAATGCCGGTATATTGCATGCTGGTGCACTTGATGAAATAACCCCGGAAACATTTGAACTGATGACAAAAGTAAATTACAGCGGATATTTCTTATGTGCAAAATATGCTTCTGCTATCATGAAAACCCAATATCAGTATAAAAATGACCATTTCATGGATATCATACAAATTAATTCCAAATCAGGTTTAAAAGGAAGCAATAAAAATTTTGCATACGCTGGTGGCAAATTTGGAGGAATAGGGTTAACACAATCATGGGCTCTGGAATTAATGCCATATAATATAAAAGTGAATTCAATTTGTCCCGGAAATTTCTTTGACGGGCCTCTCTGGAGCGATCCAAAACATGGTTTGTTCGTTCAATATCTCAATGCCGGAAAAGTGCCCGGCGCTAAAACAATTGACGATGTAAAACGTTTTTATGAAGCCCAGGTACCTGCTAACAGGGGTTGTAGGGTAATAGATGTAATGAGGGCTATTTATTATGTAATTGAGCAGGAATATGAAACCGGTCAGGCTATTCCTGTAACCGGGGGACAGAATATGTTAAAATAAGAACTGGAATACTTCAGGATTCCTATAAATTGGTATAATGAAAACAAAAGCAGTACGTATATACGGTAAAAACGATTTAAGATTAGACGAGTTTGAACTACCGGACATCAAAGATGACGAAATACTTGCCCATGTGGTTTGCGACAGCATATGCATGTCATCTTTCAAAGCAATCAGCCAGGGTACAGATCATAAAAGGGTACCAAACGATGTGGGGCAGAATCCAGTTATAATAGGACATGAATTTAGTGGTGAAATTATTGAAGTAGGTCCTAAGTGGCAGGATAAGTTTAAACCAGGCATGAAATTTTCCATACAACCGGCAATAAATTATGAGGATGGACCAGTAGGGATATTAAGTGCGCCGGGATATTCATATAAATATATTGGAGGTGATGCCACGTATGTTATTATCCCGAATGAAGTAATGGAACAGGATTGTTTATTGCCATACACCGGTGAAGGATATTACCCCGGGGCTTTGGCGGAACCCCTGTCATGTGTTATTGGGGCAATGCATGCCAATTATCATACAACACCAGGCTCGTATGTACATAAAATGGAAATTGTAAATGGTGGTAACATGGCTATTTTAGCAGGAGTTGGCCCCATGGGGCTTGCAGCAATAAATTATGCCATTCATCGTGACGATATCAAACCAAAACTATTAGTGGTTACCGATATTGACCAAACACGCCTGGACCGTGCAGCCTCCTTGTATACTCCAAAAGAAGCAGCGAACAAAGGCATAGAACTAAAATATGTCAATACATCTTCAAAGGGTAGTCCGGTAAAAGCGCTCATGGAACTTACCGGAGGTGAAGGGTATAATGATGTATTTGTGTTTGCCCCTGTGCCTTCTATAATTGAACAAGGAGATGCACTGCTGGCTTTCGACGGATGTTTAAATTTTTTTGCCGGCCCCGGGGACCCGGATTTCACTGCCAAATTGAATTTTTATAATATCCATTACAATTATACACATATTGTAGGTACCAGTGGTGGCAACAACAATGATATGGTAGAAGCATTGAAAATGATGAGCAAGGGGCTCGACCCAGCAGGATTGGTTACACATATTGGAGGATTGGATGCTGCAGTGGATACCACATGCAACCTTCCAAAAATACCCGGTGGCAAAAAATTAATTTATACCAATATATCAATGCCCCTTACCCCAATTGTTGAGTTTGAAGAAAAAGGTAAGACCGATCCTTTGTTCAAAAAGCTTGATGAGCTATGTAAAAAACATAACGGTTTGTGGAGTGTAGAGGCAGAAGAATATTTAATTACTAATGGGAAGGTGATTTAGTAATGGCTGGTTTCAATGGCGCGCTTCGGTGAAACGTGACATACATTATACAGGTTTTGTAAACCATTAAAATGTTATATGCTATACTTTTGATTTGGCATTATTTTTGAGAGTTAAAACGATATGCGATTAATAAAATATTTTCTTATAACGTGTATCATCTTTATGGTTTCAACCGATGGACAAGCTGGCTATGGGACTGCATCAAAGAATTGCCATAATCACAAGGGGTTAAAAAAACTCTTTAAAGCTATTGAAAAGGGTCAAATAATGGATGTAAAAAAGTTATTGGAGCCCGGACTCAACCCTAACTGTTATGGTAAAAATCGAATAACTCCTTTAATGTATGCTACTAAACTAGGCAACCAGCAGATAATAGCATTGTTGCTGGAACATGGAGCTGATATCGATAAGGGGGCCAAAAATGGTTTATCACCTCTATGTTATGCCGTAAAAATGGATTCTCTGTATTTAGCAGAATTTTTAATATTAAAAGGAGCCGATGTTGATTATACCAAAAAAGATATATTAACACCCCTTTTATCTGCTATGTACAATAACAGTATAATCATGACTGATATGCTTCTGTACTATGAGGCCGATCCGAATAAGGTAGATACAGAAGGAATGTCTCCATTAATGTATGCAGCTTATAACAGACAACGTGAAATTGTTCAATTGCTTCTTGATTATGGGGCTGAAATAAATCATAAAGATAGTAATGGGTATACAGCATTAAATTATGCATATGTAAGAAGGAATAAAGAAATAGAAGATTTATTGATAAAAAATGGTGGAATAAAAGAAATTATGGAGGATGAAAAGAACATTGCCTTGCAAAAAGCCATTACAGATGAAAATAAGGAAATGGTAAAACATTATCTTGATATGGGAGCCGATGCTAACTATAGAATTGATGAACAATATAAAATACTGGACAAAGCCAGGGAAGCGGATAACGACACCATTATAAGTATGCTGAAGGATCATGGGGCCAAAAGAAATTATAGGCCGTATCTTGGAGCATTTGGATTCGGCTTATATTCAAATATGAATAAACAAAATTATTTTCTGGGTACTGCCCTTAGTTTTATGGAAAAAAGATATATGACCTCAATCCATGCCGAGATGCCAATTGTACAGGTTAAGGGTTATTCTGATAGAATTACTTATTTCTCCATTGGTGTGGATAAGTATTTTGAAGTAAAAAAGGTTAAAAAACTTCCATCAAAACCTACAATCAACTTAAGTCTTGGTGCCAAGGAAATGTTTTCTCAAAAATGCATATTTGTCCCAAGAATGGGACTGGCTTATACAGATAATAAACATCATTTTGCCGTTTACCTGGAATACTTGAATCGTAATCCCGGTTTCTCTTATCAAATGAATAAGTACCAGACCACGATCTCATTTATGAAAAAGTAATCCTACGTTCCTATAGGCTTAAATTTTTTCTATCCAGCGTGAACAAGTTGTTCATCCTTATTCACCCCCAGTAATTGTAGATTGCCAAAAAAAATCACTACAGTGCTAGGTGTAATTTGCAATTACGTTGAATTTAAAAGATAGTTTACAACTATCATTTTATACTATGTAATTTTTTTTGCAGTAAAAATTATGACAACCAGCTACCAAATCACCAGTCAACAGGAAGATTTATAAATATTCATCGGCTGTAAATAGTAAGGGAGAAAAAGGGGCAATAAATATTGAATTAATAGGATAATTAACAAATGCCAGTGACCAACTACACTGATTATGGGAAATTTAAGGTTTCTTTTGATAATAGACAAAATTGATCAAATCCTACTGGAGGCACCAGCAATTCTTAATAGCTCATGCAAAGAATTAACAATTACACAATTTTATACAAAGAAGTTTTGACAAGCATTTTTATACCGAAAGAACTCAGGTTTATTTCCTTCGTCAATGAGCTCCACTGCGTTCCGGTTGTAAAAAACATAAACCTGGTTCTTCCGCGTATAACTGGTTCTAAACATCTTTGCTTTAACAAACTTGTTAAGAATAATATATATAAAATGTTCTTGGTTAATACGACATTCGTTTCACATAATGCGTATGTAACAACTCGTGAGATTTATGACTGTTTGGTTCTTTCAAAAATTCTTTATACAGATGAATAACTTCCGGGTTTTCATGCGATTTTCTGATCTCCATACCTGAATCTTCCTCATAAATTGCCCG
>JBNLCS010000154.1:0-2965 GCA_050303935.1 Bacteroidales bacterium | reverse complement strand
TTGATAATATTGTACTTGATTGGAATTATTGGCCACAAGATAAGTGGGGTAGCCATGATTTTGATCTGTCCCGTTTTCCTGATGCAAAAAAGATGGTAGACAGTGTCCATGCTTTAAATGCGAAAATCATGATTTCGGTCTGGCCAAAGTTTTATTATACAACAGAAAATTATAAAGCCTTTGATGAAAAAGGATGGATGTATAAACGGGCAGTGAAGGACTCCGTACGAGATTGGATTGCGCAGGGTTATATTGGCTCATTTTACGATGCTTACAATCCGGAAGCCCGCAAGTTGTTTTGGGAGCAAATAAAAGCAAAAATATACACCAAAGGGTTTGATGCCTGGTGGCTGGATGCTACAGAACCAGATATTTTATCTAATGCAAGCATAGACTACAGAAAACAGTTAACAAACCCCACGGCATTAGGTCCGTCAACACAGTATTTCAATGCCTATGCATTAATGAATGCGAAAGGGATTTATGAAGGACAGCGCTCACTGAACAAAGATGAAAGGGTTTTTATTTTGACCCGTTCCGGATTTTTAGGTATTCAGCGTTTTGGAGCAGTTACCTGGAGTGGCGATATCGGTACGCGGTGGGAAGATATGAAAGCCCAGATATCAGCAGGAATAAACTTTGCAATGTCAGGATTACCCTATTGGACAATGGATATTGGCGGCTTTTGTGTTGAAAAAAGATATGAAGGCGCACAGGAAGGATCAGAAGACATGAAAGAGTGGAGGGAACTAAATACCCGCTGGTATCAGTTTGGGGCCTTTGCTCCATTGTTCAGGGTGCATGGTCAATATCCATACCGTGAAATATTTAATCTGGCACCCGAAGGGCATCCGGCTTACGAGTCAATGTTATATTATGACAAGCTAAGATATCGCTTAATGCCTTATATTTACAGCCTTGCAGGGATGACTTACTTAAACGACTATACCATTATGCGTGGCCTGGCAATGGATTTCAGTAATGATGAGAATGTTTATAATATTGGGGATCAGTACATGTTTGGCCCGTCATTAATGGTTTGCCCGGTTTATGAATACCAGGCCCGTTCAAGGAAAGTTTATCTTCCACAATCAAACGGGTGGTATGATATTTATTCGGGAACGTATAGTGAAGGAGGAAAATCAATCGAGGCAGATGCGCCCTACGAACGGATTCCTTTATTTGTGAAAGCAGGTTCAATTTTACCAGTAGGCCCGGAAATAGAATTTACAACGCAAAAAAAAGCAGATCCAATAACATTGTACGTGTATACTGGTGATGATGCAGAGTTTTCTATTTATGAAGACGAAGGTGATAATTACAACTATGAAAAGGGACAGTACGCTGTAATACCTTTAAAATGGAACGAAAAAGAACAAAAACTGGTTATAGGGAAACGCACCGGAGAGTTTAGCGGTATGCTGAAGGAACGCAAATTTAAGATCGTTTTTGTTTCTAAAGATCAAAAGGTTTCTTTATCTGATGACGTTAATGGTGAAATAGTACAATATTCAGGTGAAGAAATTTCCTATTCATTAGATAAGTAAAAAAATACTGTTGGTTGACACAACCTTTAGGATTTTGGCGTTTGATAAAAAACAGAAACATTTTAATGAAAATAAAATACATAGTTGTTGTTTTGTTCATTTTCTTGATGAGTTGTGCTGGAAATGATGAAAAAAAACTTCCTGAAAAAGGTTTTGTTAGCTGGTTGCCTGCATCTACGTGGGAAGAGGCACTTTTATCAGGAAATGGAACGCTTGGTGCAATGGTGATGGGATACCCTTTTGAAGAAAAAATTATAGTAAACCATGCACTTCTTTATTTACCTACTGATGCCCCCCTTGTCCCTCCAGATATGGCAATCCATTTGGACGAAATCAGGAAATTGTCGTTTGATGGTAAATGGGAGGAGGCGGCAAAACTGGGTGTAAAAATCTGGGAAGAGGCCGGGTACGGTCCAAAAAGATGGACAGATCCTTATGTTCCTGCTGCTGATATAAGTATCTCTATGCCAGCCACTAATGTTGTCAGGTATCAACGAGGTGTTAATTTTAAAACAGCAGAAGCAATCGTTGACTGGACAGATGAAAATGGAGACTTTAGCCGAAAAACTTTTGTTTCAAGGGCAGATGGTGTCATTGTAACCCAAATTACCGGTTCGGGAGCAATTAATGCGATCATTGATTTTGGTAAGCATCCGCATAGTTGGGAACAGAATGCCTTTGTCAATTCATTAATTAAAAAATCTGAAACAAAAATTCTTGAAGAAGGACTTTTACAGTATCACTGTGAATATGCTAAACCTCACAGTCATAGCCCAAAGGGATACAATGGATTGTTGAAAGTGAAAACAAAAGGAGGGAGTCTAAAAGGTGTGGGAAATAAAATATCTGTCAGTGAAGCTTCCGAGGTGATGATTATTACTTCAATTGAGCCATTTTATAAAGAGAGCATTCAAAGCCTGGATTCTTTGAGTAATAAAATTAATGCTATAAATGCAGATTATAGCTACTTATTGGAAAGACAAAAACAAACACATGGAGAAATTTACAACCGAATGAGTTTGAATCTTTATCCTTCTGAAAAAGAACAGAATATGACTTCAGAAATCCTGGCGCTTCATGCAAAAGAAAAAACTACTCCGGGAATTATTCAGCGACAATTTGAAGCAGCCAGATATAATATTTTGTGTGCAACAGGTATAAATCCACCAAATTTACAAGGTATCTGGAGTGGAACCTGGACACCTCCCTGGTCAGGCGATTTTACGCACGATGGCAATGTTCAGGTGGCTATTTCAAACCTCCTCAATGGAAATATGCAGGAGCTAATGTCCGCTTATTTTGATCACCATGAAAGGTTTTTGCCTGACTATCGAATCAATGCCAAACAATTTTACGGTGCAAGAGGAATTCATGTACCTTCACACACCAGTACACATGGATTTAACAATCACTACGGT
>JBNLCS010000153.1:0-10850 GCA_050303935.1 Bacteroidales bacterium | reverse complement strand
GTGCCAGTACCACTACAATGCAATTGGCAAGACTGCGTTTCCCTGCAAAACGAAATGTTTTTACCAAAATAAAAGAAATTGGCATTGCTTTTCGTATGGAGCTACACCTTAAAAAGAAAGATATCCTGAAATATTATCTCACCCATGCACCATATGGAGGCAATATTATTGGTTTTCAAACAGCTTCGCATAAATATTTTGGAAAACCACCGGATAAGCTAACATGGAGTGAAGCTTCAACATTGGCCGTGTTCCCGAATGCCCCTGGCCTTGTTTCGCCGCAAGCCGGTCCTGACAAACTTTTTCAAAAGAAAAACCGCCTTCTTAAAAAATTAGCGGATCAGGATATTATTGATCATGACACCTATGAAATGGCAATTCTTGAGGAAATCCCCGGGTACATATATGATTTCCCGTTTATGGCACCACATGTTTGTCGTTATTTAAAGAAAGACCATGAAGGCCAACTGGTTAAAACAACCTTAAATGCAAATATTCAATTAAAAGCTACGAATTTATTAAGGCAACATATGCATATATTACAGCAATATGGCATAAGCAATGGTTGTGTCCTAATTGCCGATACTAAAACTGGTGCTGTTAAAGCGTATGTAGGATCAAAAGATTTTTTTGATGAAAAATCCCTCGGGCAGGTTGATGGCGTAAAAGCTCCCCGCTCTTCAGGATCGGTGTTGAAACCTTTTTTATATGCCCTTGCAATTGACAATGGGATTATACTGCCATCAACACTCGTACATGATGTGCCTTCTTATTATAATGCTTTTGCCCCCAATAATGCGGATGAAAATTTCCGGGGACTGGTAACGGCAAAAGAAGCCTTGGTTCATTCACTTAATGTTCCGGCTGTAAGGCTTTTATATAAATATGGTTATTTCGGGTTTTATAGTTTTTTAAAAGAAGCCGGTGTATCTACTTTATTCAGAAATGCCGATGAATATGGTTTGCCCATGATTATTGGTGGTTGTGAAGTAACATTATGGGATATGGTACAAATGTATGTAGCACTCGGAAACAAGGGGGATTTTGGAAAAGAAATTTTTATTACACAAAGCAAACAAAAAAATAAAAGTCAAAAACAACTTATAAGTGCCGGTTCAACATATATTACCCTGACTATGCTCAAAGAATTGCTAAGGCCAGGTCATGAGTTTTATTGGCAGCTATATGAAAATAAATATCCCATTGCATGGAAAACAGGTACCAGTTATGGCCATAAAGATGCCTGGGCTATTGGGGTAACACCAAAATGGACAATAGGTGTGTGGACGGGTAATTTTAATGGTAACACCAACCGTAATTTATCGGGGGCAGGAAGTGCAGGCCCTTTATTGTTTGAATTATTAAGGGCCTTGCCGGGTGATAAATCTGTTTGGTTTGAGGAAAATGAAGCAGATTTTAAACGTGTGAAGATATGCTATGAAAGTGGTTTATACCCTGGGGTCTTCTGCGACTCCGTTGTTGCTGTTAATGTTCCTGTAAATGCTTCGCCTATGGAAAACTGTACGTATCATAAACGAATAACTTTTAATAAAGAAGGTACATATGAAGTTTGTTCCCATTGCTGGGACAGTGGGCATTTTTCAAAAAACTATGTATTGTTTCCTCCCCATGTATCCTATTACATGCATAAAAACGGTAAATTAACAATGCCCTTTCCTGTTCACAACCCTGAATGCAATAAATATCCAATGAGTATCCCTTTTCAGGTATTGTATCCTCAGAACAATGCAAGATTATGGTTACCTCGTGATTTTGGTGGTATATTGGAGGGGTTTGTGGCACGCGTTAACCACAATGATCCCAAATCAATTCTATATTGGTATCTTGATGGTGAATATCTTGGTGAATCAAATGGACAACATACTAAGTTAATTAAAACATATCAGGGCAGGCATCGGCTTTTTTTATTGGATCAGCGGGGAAGTAATACAGAAATATGGTTCACAACTGATGTGAAAAATGAAATTGATACGGAATAAATAATTTTTCTTGATAAACCACTTTTCATGTGGTAAATTTGAATAATATTGACAAGAAAACACAACAAACATTTAATTATGAAGACTATACTATATGTTACATCAATCTTAATAATTGTCACCTGTATATCAGCAATAAATCAACCAAAACTAATTGCTGAACATGCCGAAATTGAACTTCTATCGGATAAATTTGCATTTACCGAAGGGCCTGCAAGTGATACCTCCGGAAATGTTTATTTTACGGATATACCCAACAACACAATTTATTTGTACACTACTGATAGTGAATTAAAAGTGTTTAAAAAAAACTCGCCGGCAAATGGCCTTGCGTTTGATAATAATGAAATGTTAATTGTGTGCGGTAGTGATGGCGGACGAAATCTTTATGAAATTGATGTAACCACCGGGCAAACACAAGAAATTGTATCATCAGTTAACGGTAAGAAGTTTAACAGTCCGAATGATTTATGGATTGATAAAAACAATGGTATTTATTTTACTGATCCGAGGTATGGCAACCGAGGCAATATGGAATTAGAAACAGAACAGGTGTATTACATCAAACCAGACCGTTCAGGGGTTATCCGTGTAACTGAAAACCTGGAAAAGCCCAATGGGATATTGGGAATTGAAAATGGGAAAAAATTGTTGATAACGGATCATGAGGCAGGAACTGTATTTATTTATAATATTAAAAAAGACGGCACGTTAACCGGTAAGAAAAAGTTTATTGAAAACGAAAATGTTGATGGCATGGCTGTTGATGAAATGGGAAATATATACATCACATCAAACAATGTTAAAATATACAGTAGTAAGGGGTTCTTAATTGATGAAATTAAAACTCCGGAAACACCTACAAATGTTTGTTTTGGAGGAAGTGATTTTAAAACACTGTTTATTACTGAACGAAAAAATGTGTATAAGATTAAAATGAACGTGAAAGGAAGCAGGTATTGATCAAATTCAAAATTTAAAACATTAACTAAATTATTTTGTTAGTGTGGAAATAGAATTTAGTTATGAAAAAGATATTTTTAGTAATAACAGTAATTTCCCTAACTTTTTTTTCCTGTGAAAAAAAAGATGGGGGAGATAAGAACAATGGTGATAATACAAAAGAAGTTACCATAAGTAGCTTTTCATATTCTCCTGTAACATTAACCATATCAACAGGTACCGTTGTAAAATGGGTTAATAATGATGGCGTGGCACACACTGTTACAAGTAATAACGACCTTTTTGACAGCGGGAGAATGGAGAATGGACAGACTTTTGAGCACACTTTTAATGATGCTGGTACATATGAATATTTTTGTGCGTATCATTCAGGTATGCAGGGAACAATTATTGTTGAATAAAAAACTGTAACATTTACTCGAGTTATGTCAACAAAGAGTGTTGCATAAAGATATCTGGGAAAATACATCATGTATAAATGCTGTTTCCCCGTATCAAGAGTGACGTGTCACTAGTTATATTATGAATGGTCATGAAATTGATTAAAGGAAAGCATATATCTTATTTACTTGTAATAACCATAGCGCTGCTCGCTTTTTCCTGCCATCAGGAAAAGTATAAATTGAACAGTGATGATGTTAATTATAACCTGGTTCAAATTGCAGAATCTTTTACCAATGATTTTTTTTACAAAAGCAGGGAAGGGGATACCCTGGATTTTGAGAACAGGGTTTCAGTCCAAATGTCTAATGTCTTTAACAAGAAAGAGCAATTTCCATTGTATCAAGAATTTAAAGAACAAGTAGGGGATTATGTTAAAAGTATGTTCGAGGAGGCATGGTATGTAAAAGGTATAAAACTTTATAATGTATTTCGCTTTAAAGCCGAATTTGACGGAGCTGATAAACTTCAGGAGATAAGGGTAGTCCTTGACGAAAACAACCTTGTATCAGGATATTATGTTGGCCCATGGGATGATGAGTATTAATAGCACTGACGAAGGTGACATAACGTATAAGTTTTTCATTAGGAAACAAATAATCAATTAAGGCTAAAAGTTGGTTTCTTCATTGTTAGAACAACGAATTTTTTATTTTGTACTAAAAACCAATTGTTTGGATCCCCTCCTCAATAATATGCAATGATTTTTTTTCCCGTTCTTTAACATTCAGGTAATCCCATTCTGCCCATTTTATACGTGGGGTAACATATTTACAATCATTATAAAAAATAGTTATAACAATACCGTTGCTTTTTCTTGTTTCCCTTTGAGGTGTTTCACGATTATCGTCAACTACCAATCGTTTTGTTGGATCAAAAAAATGCATCATTCCCCATGGAATACGAATGCTTATTTCATTATTTTCCAATGAAACAGCGTTTAAAACATTATTTTGATTAATCTGCAGTTTACCTGTAAAATCAATCGCATCTTCTTCAAAATTGTTTTTTATCCTGAATATTTCCCAATCTCCCTTATCGCTTGCAATTGAATGGTATAATTGGTCTTCGGTTGATGTCCCAAACCAAATAGCAAACAAATCATAGGCCTGTGTTACATAAAAAGTGGCGCTATCCGTATTAAATTCCAATAAAAATTCAGCCCTGTTTTTAATTTTTTTTCCATTTAATAAAAGCGATTCGCCCAAATCAGGATCATATGTATCAAATGCAATGTTAAAATTATCTGTATTGGAAATTGTAGCGTTCGTTTCTATTTTCAAATATAAGAAAGCATCATCTTTGTCAACAGAAATACCTTTGATCCCACAAGATGAACTTATCTTGTTATCTGTGAACAGGTTTTCCTGTAAACTTTCAAAGGAAACCAAACCAAAATTTTGTTCCGGGTTTAACTTGTTATTCCAATGGATACGGCCAGATACGTTGCCTTCAAATTCCTGGGTTATCCAGGCTGTTTTAAACCATTCATCTATCCATGAAAACAAGAGTCCCCCGGCACATTTTGAATCATACATATTTTGATACATGCGCAATGCATAAATACCTTGTTCTGTTTCCGTCATACCTCCGTGGTCCATACCACTTTTTGAAAAATGAGCGTTTCCCCAACTTGTAGGGACACCAAATTCAGCAATTAATAAAGGCATGTTCTTATAATGATTTTTTAAGTGGTGCAGGTAACCAAGGTAACTGTTTGCCCCCTTAGAATCAGTGTAGTTTAAATACATGGGGTCCCTGTTTATGAAATCAGGGAAATACGGGTAGGCATGATAACTGGCAAATATACCTGCTGGTGCACGTAAAATATCAATATTTCCCAAATCTACACTTACTATATCTTCAGTGCTTGCAGTATCATCTTCACTGGGATGTTCAAGCGGGTCGAGTGTTGTCCAGTTGGAGAATGAAACCGGGTGGTACGTATTGTAATTTTTATGCTCAAACGATATTAATCCATCCATATGTTGGGTTAACCAGCTTTCCGTAGCCGACACATCGTTGATAGAAATATGATTACCCGAATACCGGTTTATATCGGGGTGTTTTTTGTTTGTGGTTTGAACGGTAAAAGGATGTATTTCCCGACCTATAATATAACCAATAAGCCACTGCGCAACATTTTTTGTATATTCCCCTGTTGCCTTACCAAACCTTTCTTCTGTTTCATATAAAATAGTATCACCATGGATACATTTCACTACACTTTCAATCTCAGCACTAAATGCATCGGTTTGAGAAAAAAGATCGAATGTATCTGTTGAAAATTCGTCAAGCCATATGCCTTGAAACAAGTAAACCGGATGATGGGGATGGGTAATGTTATAATTGTAAAGCGCTTCATAAAACCTTGGGTAATGCAAGGTATACACCCTGATGCAATTAAAACCTGTTTCTGCTATTCTTAAAATCCAGTTATTATATTGTTCAAAACTTGCAGCTAATTCACCTGGAGCTGTGTTTGGTATCGATACCCCGAGATTGATCCCTTTAATAAAAATACTATCATAATCTGTCCCATTCCATTTATAAAAGTATTTTTTTCCGGTTTTAAACGGGGTTTCAATTTGCGAAATAAGTGAAAAAACATGTTTGTTTGAAGTATGGAACCGATAATTACTAATGGTCACTGTATCGTAACCTGGAGCCGTAATTGAAACTGTAAATTTTTCCTTTTGAACAAAGCTACTGTCATTTATAAAACCCGGAATTTCCGTAGGTGTTGCATATACGTTACTGTTTTTGTAAAGTAGCCTGGCACTGGATTTCCTTCCTGATTTAATTTGTAATATATATATACCATTTTTTAAATCGGACATGTTTTGTATACTATTATTCCATATATAATAATATTCTCCTGGCGATTTCATACCTATATCAATTTCATATAATTTCCTGCCGCTTAATTCAGAAAGTGAAAGTAAAACATGGTCTTTCTTATCGACTGCATAATAAACAAGAAAATCATTATTAAATGGGTTCGGATAAATAGTTAGGATATCAAATTTATTTAACCTGTTTTCCGAAATTTTAATATCAACCCTTACTTGCCCATTTATATCGGTAATATCGTCATAATAATTTGAAGCATCTGTTTCACTTTGAATGATTATATGAGCATTGGAAACCGGTTGGTTATATTGATTAAGGATTACTATTTCATGTGCCTTTGAGTATGATGTTTTGAATAGGGATATTACAATAAAAAGGAGAATATTTTTATGCATTTTATTCATTTACTTAAAACAGGCGAATAATATAAATATACGTGATTAACAATTATTATTAATTTTTGATAAACCAAGTTGCCAAAAAACTCAATGTTTTTTCTTAAATTACTACTGCGTTTACTCAACTAAAATAAAAAATATACCAGAATATGCGAAACAACCATTTGTAAAGGTAACATTGCTTTGTTGGTATATGTAGTAATGTATAATAATTTTTCAATTACTAATTAAATTATTATTAACTAAAATGCCCAGGGGACCTATTATATATGTTGATGATGAAAAGGAAAATCTGGAATCATTTAAATGGGTAATTAAAAACGAATATGATATTCGTACGGCACTAAGTGGGGAAGAAGCATTACGAATGATGAGGGAACAATCTTTTAAAGTATTGGTTACTGATGAACGTATGCCCAAAATGTCTGGTTTGGAACTCATCCAACAGGTTAATATTGAAAACCCCGATGTTATATGTATTGTTTTAACAGCTTATTCTGAGGTACAATCAATGGTAAAAGCTATTAACCAGGGGCACATCTATAAATATATGTTTAAACCCTGGGATGGTAACGAACTAAAGCTGAATTTAAAAAATGCCATTGAAACATATGACTTAAGATTTCATAACAGGCAATTGTTGCTCGATTTGCAAAACAAAAACAAAGAACTGGAAATTAAAATACAAGAATTAAACAATACCACAGATGCTTTACTTAAAAGTGAAGATAAATTTAGAAATTTATTCAATAGCAATAATGATGGTATTATTGTAATGGATTTGAACCATTTAATTCTTGAATCAAATAACGCAGTAACAAATAATTTTGGTTATGAACGAAATGAGATAATTAACAAAAGAATATACCAGTTTATACCGGGTGAATTTCATGATCTATTAAAACAAAGGATCAAGATGCTAATGCATAAAGAACAAGTATCGATTACTGAAATTGGCATACATGGTAAAAATAAGAATATTATACCTGTTGAATTGAATAGCAAAGTTATAAATTATGAATCAAAAGAATCCATTCTTACCATTATTAGGGATATTACGGAACGAAAAGAAATAAGAAAACGGATATTCAATGCTATGTTAAGTGCTGAAGAAGACGAAAGAGAGCGTATAGCCAGGGACTTACATGATGGAATAGGCCCATTGTTATCAACCTCTAACATTTATATCAAAGCCCTGGCTGAAACAAATGATATGTCACGAAAGCAAAATGCAATGGAACGGCTCTCTGAAACAATTAATGAAGCCATACATACTGTTCAGGAGATATCCAATAATATCAGTCCGCATATATTGAAAAACTTTGGATTAACGGCAGCTGTGCAATCTTTTCTTAACAAATTACATTTAATAAAAGAAATAGATTTTAAGGTAGAAAGCAATATAAATGAAAGGTTGGACCATACTACTGAAATTATATTATACAGGGTAATAATTGAATTGATAAATAATTCATTAAAATATGCGGAACCTACAGCAATAAAAATAGAATTAATTAAAGAAGATGCCGGTATAATAAAAATGTTTTATGTAGAAGATGGTAAAGGGTTTAATATAGAAAAAGCCAAATCAAATAAAGTAAGTATGGGATTAAACAATATATACAGCAGAATTGAATCGATAAATGGGTTTATTGAGATGAAAAGTAAACCTGGAATGGGAATGAGGGTTATTGTTGAAATTCCTGCGATTTAATTAAAGCTTTAATGTATGCATAAATATAAAATAATTATTGTTGATGACCATGAAATGTTTCGTGATGGAATAAAGTTTCTCCTATCCGGGTATGAAGTTTTTGAAGTAATTGGCGAGGCAAGTAATGGAAAAGAATTTCTTGAAATTCTTCAAAGAGAATTACCGGATATTGTTTTAATGGATATTGATATGCCTGTAATGAATGGGATAGATGCAACCAAAGAATGCCTTGCCATGTATCCGAAACAAAAAATTATTGTGCTATCTATGTTTGGAGATGAATCCTATTATTATCAAATGATACAGGCCGGGGTAAAAGGTTTTATTTTGAAAAAATCAGGAAGTAATGAACTTGTTAATGCTATAAATACAGTATTAGAGGGAAAAGAATATTTTTCTACAGAATTACTTAAAAATGTCATTTTATCGATTGGAAGTGGCAAAAAAGTTACAAATGATAATCAACATATTTCTATAAATTTCACAAACAGGGAAAACGAGATTTTAACACACATTTGTAATGGTAAAACAACAAAGGAAATTGCTAATTTATTAAATATATCCCCACGAACTGTTGAGGTGCATAAATCAAATATATTTTATAAAACAGGAACGAACAATACCGGTAATTTAATTGCTGTAGCTATTAAAAACCAACTTGTAAAAATATAAGCATTTTTACCCAGTTATTTTTTCTTAAGCAATCTTTTCTTTCTTTTGGTCACAATCACTGTCAAATTTAACATTGCAACCATGTAATTTTGATTTATAAATTCAAATAACTGGTTGAAAACGAATGAGAATACTTATAGTAGACGATAATAAAGCATACAGGGACGGAATACGTTTTATGTTTGAGAATGACCTTAAAGGGGAATTTAATGTTGTTGGCGAAGCAGTTAATGGAAAAGAAGCTGTGGAAATTGTAAAAAATGAGATAGTTGATTTGGTGTTAATGGATATTGAAATGCCTGAAATGGATGGTATTGAAGCTTCCAAACGAATTCTTTGGAATTATCATCATATAAAAATAATTGCACTGACCATGTATCAGGATAAAGTTTACCTTACTGAGTTAATTGGGGCCGGGTTTAAAGGTTGTGTATACAAAATCGATACGGCAATAAAGCTTAAAGGTGCCATTGAAACTGTAATGGAAGGTGAATTTTATTTTCCCGAAGATTTGAAAATGAATAAAGAAATTGAATAAATATTTTTACTTTTTAAATAAATGTATGATAACAAAAATATTTGTGAGACGTTCAGTCACATTTTATCCTCATAGTGTAAATGTAGTATTTCAGTTGATAAAATCAATATATGATTTGATAAGATTTGTTTCTTTTAATATAATATCATGTATATTGCATTCAAATTAATAAGTTTGGAACGTATTTATAATTAAAATAGATTTTTCATTATTAAATTTTATTCAAGAGAAACCCTCGTGCACTGGCGTATACGACAAAGGCATGATTGAACATGAGGGTTTTATGGAAATTGAAATACAAAACGAAAATATTAGAAATTATTTAATTGAAAAACAATACTTTAAATCAAGTTTTTACGAATGAAATATCCATGCACTAAACTTCACAACAAGGACATGAACAAAACATAGATATTCCACGATTAAATAGTACAAATGCTAAATATACTTTTGTATTTTATTATAAAACAGATGTTTAATTAAATTTTATTCAAGTGAAAGAGGTTGAAGCACCTGAAATTGAAAAATATAATAACTTTTTAATAAAGGTAAGAGAAAAAGGCGAAATTTGGTTGCTGCAGGCAACTGAAGGCATGTTTGCAATGATAGAAGATAATTCAGGACAGGAATATATGCCGGTTTGGACGGAAAAAGATGGAGCCCAAAGCTTCGCAAACGATGATTGGTACGGTTATACTCCCAATAAAATGTCACTTTTTGAATTTATGGGTTGGTTGAAAGAGCTTGATAAAGACCAGGTTGATATTGCAGTTTCACCAGAATTGAGTATGAAAACTATTCCCATAAAAGCAGGGATACTTTTCGAACATTTGTCAAAATAATAATCGAATTGATTTTAAGGCACCCATATTCAATTTAAATACCAGAATTTATCTTTTGTCTTGCCTTTTGTGTTTTTTCATTTTCTTTATAAATTTTCTTGCTGTATTTAATTTGTTCCCTGAGTTTTTTCTCAGCTTGATTAATTTTAGCTTTGTTAATTTTTGAATTAAGCGTTTTAATCTTTAAACTTTCAATTTGGGACGATACTATATTTTTGTCCTTTTGTCTTTTTTGTTCAGTAAGAATTTCATTATTTAATTTTTCAACTTTCTTTTTTTCAATTTCATTTATCCGTAATGTTTTTTCTTGTTTTTTTTCTTGTTCTTTTCTAATCATATCGTTGTACTTCTGTATTTCCAACCTGTGTTTTTCCAACGCTTTTTGATATTTTTCTTTTTCTATCGCATTTTGTTTATTCAATTCTTCAA
>JBNLCS010000152.1:0-4591 GCA_050303935.1 Bacteroidales bacterium | reverse complement strand
ATTAATAGTATATGGTAAGTACTTAATCCATCCCTTTTCGGAATTTTTAAGAAATATTTCAAATTGTAAACTTTTACCTTTATTGGTTTCTAAAAGCCTTTTCCATTTTCTTGGAGGTATTTTTATATATCCTTCTTTATTCTTGATAAGTATTTTTTTATTAGTACCTGAAATTTTAGCAACATATTCATTGGCCTTAGTGTCGATTTTGAAATTTAAAGGTGAAATATTATCAGGTATTACAATATTGGCATAATCAGGATTAATAACAGGCAAGGCTTTCACCAACGTACAGGTGTTTTCTATTTTTTCAATATTAACCTTTTTTGATAAGGATCTTACAAAAATTGCTAGCAGAATGGCTACAATGATTATTAATAATTTTATTTTCATAACCAAAATTTTAATTTTCTTTACCGGAATAACCAAAAACGTAATAAAAGAAATAGGATGTACCAAATTCAGGAAACAGGATTGACTCGGCTTTCTTCAAATCATAGCGGTTTTGATAGTGGATATTAGCAAATTTTGCGAACCTGTCTTTTGTTTCTTGCCTGATAGGAAAACCTCCTATTTCAGGTACATCATACTGGTTGTTATACATAAATAACACCAATGCTTCTTCAATGTGTTCAGGCAATTTTTCAAATCCAAATGTTTTATAATTTGCTGCATTGATTAAAATTTCTTCTAATTGAAGACTAAGCAAACAACCTGCCATTAAATATTCAAAAGCCATTTTATTTTTTAGATTGTTTGTATTCAGGTTGTTTAATAAATTTTTGGTGTTGAAGCTGGTATAATAAATAAAATCTTTGTTATGCTGTAACGATTTCAACCTTCTAACTTCTTGGTATTCTTCCAGGTTGTTGCCGTTTTTATAATATTGGATCAATTGTTTCATATCAGGATTCAAATGGGGGAATTTATTTAGCTGGTTTAGAAATACCTTAGCTGATGCGGGTTCCTTTTTAACCAATTGAATCAATGCCAGGTTATACAATACGTTTGGTGTAATATCAATATTTTCCATTAACTCGAATGCTATTTTTTCAGCAAGGTTTATTTCTCCCAAATCCATTGAAATATTCATAGTTCTGTACAAATTCATAAATGAATAATCTTGTGACCCTCTGTATAAGAGCATAGGTTCAATTCCATTTGATGACAAGTGCGTGAATTGAAACATTTTAGACCCTAATTCGCCCTTGTGATAAAGCGACCTTATACAATCGTTTGATAAAAAAATGGATTGTTGCCCGGGTGGTATTTTGTTAATTTCTTCAAGCATTTTATCCCATTTTTTTAGTTCGGTGTATTTAATAATATTGAGATATGTCTTGTTCGTGTAACTAAAATTGTAAAAAAGGTTAAATACCAGAATTAAACAAAAAAGTACAGATATTACATTTGTAGTGATTTTGTTTTTGGCATATGTAGCCATTTTTTCTAAATGGCCGAAATGATCAGGACTCTTTGATCTTTCATAGTAATAGTTTAGAAATAAAAGCCATGGTATTCCTATAATAAAGTATAAATATACATATTGAATAAATCCTTGGATCGAACCTTCTGTAAACAATAATTTAAAATCTTTAAGAATGATCGCATCAAATAACCAGGAAGCTAAAAAATATAGAATAATGATATTAATAATGACCAGTGGAAAAAAAAATAAGTTTTTATGTTTTTTAACCTCTTTAAAAATTACAATAATTGTGAAAAACAGACAAGCTTGTGCAACCAGGTAATAAAGGATTAAAAATAAGACAGAAAAAACCAAAGACCTTTTTACCTTGTTTATTTTACCAATATTGTTATAAAAAATAGCAAAAGCCATGGCTATTGAAATTCCTATCAAACCAAAAATTTGGTTAGAATAATGATAATATGCCAAAATTGGCGTAATAGCTGGAATGCACGAAAAAATGAATGATTTGCTACCGGTAATTTGTTTTATTATCGTGTTAGAGAAATAATATAATACTCCGGTTAAAAAGGTAATTATAATTGGACCAATCAATGGGTAATAGAAAAACTGGACCAAAAAAGAAGTAATATATCTGCCCGGACCGCCGGGAAAACCAAGAAGCCGGATGAGAAACTTTTCTGAAAACTGAAAGTTGTACGCTTTTATCATATAGGTGTTTCTATAATAAATAAGCTCGGGGTTTATTAAAAATAGCGTGTACAGAAAAATAAAAAGTATCAAAATGACCTTATACCACACATATTTATCCCCCTTACGTTTTTTATAAATAGCTGGTGACATGCAGTTAGTGTTGTTATGTTCTTAATATAGTTGAAATTGGAAATAATTAGCATGATAAATATAATTGTTATTTTGGATTTTAAAAAATAAATCTGTTCTAACTTGTTTCACTTGAGATACATAGGGCTATTATGTTTGCTAAAACAAAAGAATGTATATGTATTTTTTATTGATGATCCGGCAGATTATAGAAATAAGGTAATCTTTTATTAAAATCAAATCAGTGAAATTGTGATTTTAGAAACGATAGTGAATTGAAATTACGAAGTAAAACTGATCCCGATGTCAGGCAATCGGGATCTTGGGGTCTTATTCCCTGCACCTTGGTGCGAAAAGATTTTTTGTTTCTTCTGGCATACCCAGTCAGCTCGTTGCGAGGTGGTTGATTAAATGAAAACCGATAGTTTTTTATTACCAATCGGGTTAAATAGTCTTGTTGTATCCAACGGCAGTTAGTCTAAAAACTTTTTTAAAGAAGCTAAGATTAAAATATTTGCACACTTTTACAACCATAGAAGCGAATATTTTAGAGGTCAATTTAGGTTTGCAGACAGTTTGACAGCCTCAATTCATGGGAATTTTATGGTGATGGGGTTAATCTTGAGTTAACCCGCATTAATCATGCAAAAGTGAAACCAATTGCATGAATGGGTGATGGGTTTTGGTTGCAATGAGGGAAACGAATGGCTGTGGACTCACGCTAATAAATCCCAATTTGGAGATACCCCAATTTGGTGAATATAATGAACCCAAGTTTGAGGTATAGCTTAATCGTCAGAAAAATTGGTGAATTTTTTGGGTTAATCTTTTAAAAGACTGGCCTTGGCCCCTGAAGGATCAAAACTGATTTGGCTTCCTGAAATAATTAGAACTGGTCATGGTTCTGCAATAATACAGTTTATTTGGCTGGGATTGTTGGTGGTATTATGATCGTTACATCTTGCAATATTTGTGAATGGAGGTTTGATAGAAGGGATATGTGAAAAGCTATGTCAATCAGCTTTTATGAAAACAAAAAAAAGTGTAAAAAACCGAAGAATGAAATTTAAACAGTTGTTTAAATACATCAAATGAAATTATTATCTTCAAAACATACTTCAAAAAACGAATTTAGTATACAGAATCTACAAACAAAAGTAAAACAATGCTTAAACATAATTTTAAAAATGCTTTCAGAAACCAGAAAGGGAATAAACTATTCTCTTTCGTTAACATCCTGGGGCTAGCTATAGGAATGGCTGCCTCGGTTTTGATAATTAACTATGTTTGTTTTGAATATAGCTTTGATAATATGCATTTAAAGCGAAACCGGATTTACCGGGTGGAAAGTAAGTTTTATGAGGGAAATGTTTTAACCGATGATTGGGCAACCAGTTCTTTTGGCTATGGGAGTGCCATTAGTAATGAAATGACCGGAATAGAAAATTATGTGCGTATTGGTGTGCAACAGACAGAGCAGACTGTTATTTATCAGGAAAAGCGTTCTCGGGAGAGTGGAATCGTGTATACTGGCCCTTCATTTCTCGATGTGTTTGATTTCAAATTGAAAAACGGGGTTCTCAATGATCAGTTAAAAAGGCCTAACACAGTTGTGATTACTGAAGATATTGCAAAACGATTCTTTGATGGGGAAGATCCATTAGGGAAGTCATTAACCTTTGCACAAGGATCACAGTTTTACGATTGTGAAATTACCGGGGTGTTAGGTAATTTTCCAAATAATTCCCACATCAGGTTTAATTACCTGCTTTCGTACGAAACGATTCCTGACTGGACAAAAGAAACGTGGTATCTGCATGAGGCATACACCTATTTGCTTTTGGAACCTGGAAAAAACCCTCATGAAATAGAAGAACAATTTCCTGTTATGGCCGAAAAATATAAAACATGGGATGCTTTGAAAAATAAAACATGGGCAGTGACATTAACGCCGCTTTCAGATATTCATTTAACCCCACAGAAACAATACGAACGCGAAGTGAAGGGGAATAAACGTTCCTTGAAAACCCTCATTATTATTGCTATTATGATCCTTCTTACAGCATGGATCAATTACATTAACCTTACAACGGCCCGGTCGTTGGAAAAAACAAAAGACGTAGGAATACGTAAAGTTTCAGGGGCATTTAAATACCAGCTTGTTGGTCAGTATTTACTTGAGTCATTGATTATAAATTTGTCTGCCATCATTCTGGCAGCATTTCTGGCAGCATTTTTCTATCCCATATTTAACAAAATAATAGGGAATAATGTGGGGTTGTTTATTTTGAACCAACTGTATTTTTGGATAGGTACAGCATCAGTGCTTATTTTAGGGAT
>JBNLCS010000151.1:0-3550 GCA_050303935.1 Bacteroidales bacterium | reverse complement strand
GTTAACCCCAATCTGGAACATTTTTTGGTGGTGGCTGTGCCTTCATCAACAAATATTAGGCAATTGAAATTCAATTTTCAGGAATACAACCTTTATAATTTTGATAATTTAAACCTTTCTGTTACCAATGAAGGTATTGGTAATAACCTCACCCTTGTTAAAGTGTCCTCGTTTAAAAACCAGTTGGCTATCATGCAATATTATAATATAATTAAAGATAGCCCGGAAATTTTCAAAGATGTGGATAAAACTGAGGCGAAAATTTTCTTTATTTCCAGTGCAAATTATATTGTACTTGTCCAGGATCAAAATCTGGAACGGTTCTTGTTGTTTTTTCAAGAAAACTTTTAACCATTGCAAATGAAAGAAATAAAAATTCTCTGGACTGATGACGAAATAGACCTCTTAAAGCCTCATATTTTATTTCTTGAAGAAAAAGGCTACCATGTAGAAACCGCTTATAATGGTGATGATGCATTGCTCAAAATTGAGCAAAATGATTTTGACCTGGTTTTCCTCGATGAGAATATGCCTGGTTTAAGTGGCCTTGAAGTTTTAAATAATATTAAATCAGTCAACCCTTCTTTGCCTGTTATTATGATCACAAAAAGCGAGGAGGAGGATATTATGGAAGCCGCTATAGGGTCAAAAATATCTGATTACCTGATTAAACCGGTGAACCCGAATCAAATACTGCTTACTATTAAAAAAAACATTGACAATAAAAGGCTTATAGCCAGGGAAACAACAATGGGTTACCAGGCCGAATTCAACAAAATAGGTACTGAAATTATCAACGCTAACTCAACAGATGAGTGGAAAAATATTTACAAAAAAATTGTGCATTGGGAACTTGAACTGGATAACCCTGAAGCGGGTACCATGGACGAGGTATTGAAAATGCAAAAGTTGGATGCTAATAACGCATTTTCAAAATTTGTTGTTAAAAATTATGAATCGTGGTTTACGGATAATGCAGACAAGCCCCTTTTATCCCCCAATGTTTTAAAATCAAAAGTTTTTCCACATCTTGAAAAAAAAGAAAAAGTTGTTTTATTGCTAATAGATAATTTTAGGTATGATCAATTCCAACTACTCTATAACGAAATGGCCGATTACCTTAAAATTGTTGAAAATGACCTGTATTATAGCATACTTCCAACTGTAACACAATACTCAAGAAATGCACTTTTTGCCGGATTAATGCCAAAAGACATTAAGAGAATTTATCCCGATTATTGGTATGATGACGATGAAGAAGGCAAAAAGAATGAGTTTGAAGAAGATTTGCTTAGAAGGCATTTGCAGCGTGCAGGCTTAAATTATAAATTACATTTTGAAAAAATAATTACCATGAAAGCCGGTAAAAAGCTTGTTGACAACATTTCAACATATACGGCTGAAAACGACCTTTTGGTAATAATAATAAATTTTGTTGACTTGTTGTCACATGCCCGGACCGATATGGAAGTGTTAAAAGAATTGGCAAATGATGAAGCTGCATACCGTTCAATAACACTTTCCTGGTTTAAACATTCAAACTTACTTGAAATTATAAAAAGCCTTGCCGAAAAAAGATTAAAAGTAGTTATAACAACAGACCATGGTTCTATCAGGGTTCAGAATCCAATCAGAGTAATTGGCGATAGATTTAGTTCCACTAATTTAAGGTATAAACATGGAAAAAATCTCAATTATAATGAAAAGGAAGTATATGCCGTAAGAAAACCGGAACAATTACACTTGCCGGGCTCAAATATTACATCTTCGTTTATATTTGCCAAAGGAAATGATTTTATGGTTTTTCCGAAGAACTATAATCATTTTGTAAATATGTATAAAAACACCTTCCAACACGGTGGCATATCTTTGGAAGAAATGTTAATACCTTTGGCAACACTGGAACCTAAATAAGAATGGAAAAGAGTAACTTGATAATAGAAAATATTGAACGGATTGAAGAGCGGGCAGATGAATTTATAAAAATTATCGGGCATAATCGAATCCTGGCATTTTATGGAGAAATGGGGGTTGGTAAAACTACTTTTATTAAAGCATTGTGCAAGAAATTAGAAGTAACTGATGAGGTTACTAGCCCTACATTTGCGATTGTGAACGAATACAACACCATGAATGATTTCAAAGTTTTCCATTTCGATTTTTATCGCATAAAAAAAGAAGAAGAAATATATGATTTTGGTTATGAAGAATACTTATATGGAAATGACTATTGTTTGATTGAATGGCCAGAAATGGCTGAAAGCCTTCTTCCTGAAAATTCCCTAAAAATATATATCACAGTTGATGAGACAAATAAAAGGATATTGAAATTCTGATATGTCTTACTTGAATAAATCATTTTTAAATAGTATTTTAGGCTAACCGAGTATGACAACTTTAATGTAATATGGGAAAAGAAGAATATAGTGCCCCGAAATTTTCATTTAGTAAGGCCGGATTACTTCCTCAGGAAGAAATGCTAGAAGTTCAAACTGAAAAAAAAAGAATCCGGATAGGCATTCCTAAAGAAAATCACGATATTGAAAATAGGATAAGCATCACTCCCGAAGCAGTGGAAATTCTGGTTACCCATGGCCATCAAATTCTTTTAGAGGAAAATGCTGGCGAAGGGGCAAATTATTCTGATCAGAATTATAGCGAACGAGGTGCTGAAATCACCAATAACAAGGCAGAAATATTTCAATCAGATATTATCCTTAAAGTTGCTCCGCTTAGTCTTGAGGAAGTTGAGATGTTAATAGGCAATCAACTTGTGATATCATCGCTTCATTTTAACAATAATACCAAAGAGCTTGTAGATAAGCTGATGGAAAAAAAGATTACTGCCCTTGCTTATGAAAATATAAAAGATGAACATAATTGTTATCCTGTGGTAAAATCGATGAGTGCCATTGCAGGCAACACATCTATTTTGGTTGCCGCTGAATATTTGAGCACTTCTAGAAAAGGTAAAGGGGTAATGCTTGGGGGAATTACAGGGATTACACCTACCGAGGTAGTAATAATCGGGGCAGGAACGGCGGCTGAGTTTGCAACACGGGCTGCTTTGGGAATGGGGGCTATTGTTAAGTTATTTGATAATTCATTACATGATTTAAGGGAATTACAAGAAAATATCCGGCAGCGTTTGTATACTTCAGTATTTCATCCACGTGTGCTTGAACGTACGCTTCGGTCTGCTGATGTGGTTATAGGAGCTACCAGGGGAATTGAAAAAAGCCCTCGGTACTGGATCACAGAAGAAATGGTTAAACAAATGAAACGCGGCAGCGTAATTGTTGATATCAGTATTGATCAGGGGGGGTGTATAGAAACATCGATATGTAAAACCCAAAAAGATCCGGTTTATGAAAAACATGGGGTAATCCATTATTGTGTCCCCAACCTGCCATCAATCGTGGCCCGTACCTCTACAATAGCATTGAGCAATGTTATTATTCCTGTGTTGCTGGAGTTGTCAGAAATAGGCGGCATAACTGCATTAATTAAAGAAAATGTTGGTATCAGGCATGGGATTTACATATACAAT
>JBNLCS010000150.1:0-2688 GCA_050303935.1 Bacteroidales bacterium | reverse complement strand
CGCCTTTTCAATTTACCTGTAGCAAACAATGTGATATAAATAATATTACCATTTCTCAAAACGATATTATAAGAATAGACATATACAAGGATACTATTTGGACGAGCAATAAAACTATTTTAAACTGCCTTGGGTTAAATGGTGGTAAATTAAATAATGTTCTGGTAAATGAATTAAGGGTTGAAGGAAATGTACACAGATTATTGGGATTTAATCTTGAAAACGCGGGGACAATTAGTAATGTAACATTAAAAAATGTGGAAATAGAAGGTGTATTGGTTGCTGAGAATTTTATAAGTGCAGAAAATGGTTTAATTTCTGACATATTGTTCGATAATGTTGTGTCGAATTACATGAAAATTACAAGTGAATATGATGCTTATATTGAGAAAAAGGGAAATGTAAAAAATATAAATTTCTCATGGAGAAATTATTAATACGTTTAATTTTATGAAAAGGACCTGTTCTGCTTTTTTCTTGTTGTTATCTTTCTTTACAATTTCCAGTTCACAAAGTTTTAATTGTAATGTTAACTTGGTTACCAACGATGATCAGATAAGGGTTGATATAAAATTACCACCTCTGAAATTGGATAAAGCTGTTTTTTACCTGCCAAAAGTTATACCGGGAACATATAGTGTATCTGATTTTGGAAGGTTTATTACAAGTATTAATTTCTTTAACAAGAACGGTGAACCTATGGATGTTAAAGAGATTGATAATAATTCGTATGAGATTGAAAATGCCCAAAAACTTGATAGTTTAAGCTATTGGATAGAAGATACCTGGGGTTCCCGCTACCGCAAGAATAAAATTTTCTATCCAAACGGTTCATCTTTTGATAAGAACCATGTTTTTGTTTTAAACAGTGGTGCTTACTTGGGGTGTATAAAAGGGTATGAGGAATACCCATATCATGTAATATATGAAAAACCCGACAATTTGTTTGTAACAACAACTTTGAAAACAGAGAAAACCAATCAAGCATCATTATATGCATCTAACTATCATGAATTGATTGATTCCCCCGTGATGATTTGTGAGGCCGATACAGCATCATTTTATGTGAAAGATAATAAAATTACGGTTTCTTCATTTAGTGAAACCGGTGAAAAAATGACTGCCAAAATTTTACCGGATGTGGAAAATTGTATGCAATCGGTATTGAATTTTTGGGGTTATCTGCCAGTTGATCATTACACGTTTATGTTTTATTTTATGGATTTGCGAGAGAAGTACAATGATCTTTTAATGAATCCGGGTTTATTTAAATTATTACGTCATTTTAGAAAAGTAGAATCTGGTGCACTGGAGCATAAACACTCATCATTTTACGTGCTTCTTGATATGGGGGCTAATATAAAATCGCCCATTTTTAAAGATATTAACTATGATGGGTTTTTAAAAGAGGTAGTAATTCACGAATATATGCATACCATAACACCTATTGGCCTTCATAGTGAGGAAATTGGCGAAATAAACTATTATCAACCTTCGGTTTCTAAACATTTGTGGTTATATGAAGGTGTTACCGAATATTTTTCAAATTTGATAATGCTTCAAAATAATATGGTCAGTTTGGAGGATTTTTTTAATGGGGCCATGAAAAAGAATGTCCTCAATGCAACGAAATACCCATTTAATAAAATATCAATGATAGAAATGAGCGACAATGTGCTTGATAAAAAATATAATAAACACTATGAATATGTTTATACCTATGGGGCATTGTTGGGCCTTATGATCGATATTGAAATTATCAGGTTATCAGATGGAAAAAAGTGTCTGAAGGATATTGTTAAAACATTATACGAAAAATACGGGTATGAAAAATCATTTGATGACGAAGAATTTTTAAATGAATTTTTTGGGTTGGCACCACTGGGACTGGAGGATTTCTTTACTAATTATGTAATAGGAAGCAAAAAACCGGATTATAACGAATATTTAAAGCATATAGGTGTGCGTTATGCTGAAAAAGAAAACCTGAATATGCCATCGGTGTTAAATAGTGAGAATGGTATTTATTCGTTTAACATAAACAGGGTACAGCTTGCTATAAACGGTAACCTTGAAATTGGACAAACATCTGACAAATCACAATTAAAACCAGGCGATGTTATTAATGTATTTCAAATGGAAGGGCTTTTGTACCATGGAATAACTCCACTGGTTAAAGAAAAAGATACAATTATACTCGATGTTGTAAGGAAAAACAATATTTTAAAAATACCCTTTGTTGTTCATTTTACAGAAAATGAGTACAACGATGTTTTTATTATTCAGGATAATCCAGATGAAAAACAAACTTTGTACCTGAACAAATGGTTAGGAAATACCGATCGAATTACTCAGGAACCAAGGTAGTTACATTAATCTTATTTTGTAAATAATTGATATTAATCACCTCTCTTTTAAAAGCTTGGGTTATCAGTTGTTTATTCATAATAAAAAAGTTAAATTTATTTGTGACAATCATTATTGTGAATATTAGGCACAAATACTTTTATTGAAAAAGGCCCGATGAGGAAAGACGGTTAATCAGCATGAAATACACAAAAATGGGGAGTTGGACAGGGTATCGTTTAATAAAACGATGTTTACTGACTTCATAAACAGCATGAACAATATAGTAATTTTACTTGATACAAGTGGAAATGTAATAGATGCCAATAATAATGCCCTCAA
>JBNLCS010000149.1:0-7540 GCA_050303935.1 Bacteroidales bacterium | reverse complement strand
AATTCAGTGCATGGATGTTTAATCTGTTTATAATTTTTTTCAATGATAAGCTGAACCCCGGAGGTCTCAGCTAAGCAAAACCGCATGATTAAAATAATCAATTGAAAAACTTTATAAATTACATACCAGGTATTGACATCGTTTCATGTATTTCAATAGAACATCCGGAATTCCATCCTAAATGAGGGTGATCGATGAGAAGGGATTTTGCTTGTTCAATGTTTTCCGCTTGCAAAATTGAATATCCAGCTACATTAAGCCTACTTTTTACGCTTGTACCATCCGGGTTAAGTTGCAGTCCGTTAGCCAGGGGGTTGCCCAGGTCAACCAGGTTATCTCCACATCTTTTTGCCCAAGCCATCCAGGCTTCCATTCCCTTTGCCTGATCTTCGGGTGAAGAGTTGGCAGTTTGTTGCATGGCATCAACAGGAGCAGTGTAAATAACAATAAATTTTTTCATAATTTTTAATTTTAAAGTTTATAAAAAGAATTGTTCATATCCTGTTAACGAATGAAATTTTTGAATTTGGACAACTTAGATAAAAAATGTCATCAGGATATTTCCTGTTAGAATGTACAATTCTGGTTATAAATTGTTTATTGGTACAATATAGTATCTTAGGATATTTATTTGTAAATTAGAAATTATGGCTATTCCCGAATTGCACCTCGGACACTCTAAAGAAAATAAAAACAAAAGTATAATTATTAGAAACGCGACATACAAAAACGAAGGTCAGTTGGAAAAAAGCTTTCCCCATCGGCACAGTTTTTACGTAATTTGCCTTATTCTTAGTGGTAGTGGTATTCATGTTATTGATTTTGAAGAATTTGAAGTAAAACCGAATAGGTTGTTTATTCTTAGTCCCCTTCAGGTGCATTTTTGGAAATTAAATACTAACTCCAATATTTCATTAATTCAGTTTTCAGAGAGTATCCTTCATTTCAACAACGAATCTGTTAGTAACCTGTTATCCCCATTAATGGTCACGAGAAATTATCTTGACCTTTCAAAGGAGCAATCAAAAGAAGTGCTTTCAATTTCAAAAAAACTGGAAAAGGAAACAACGGGTGCCGACAATTTTTCAAATGATGTAATCAGGGGATATTTAATTGTACTGTGTAGTTTGATCCAAAGAATGGGAAAAATAGAAAAGAACGATATCCCCATCGGTTCAAAAGATAACAAGGTAAAATCATTTCTTGGGTTGGTTGAGAAATATTATAAACAAAACAAAGGGGTTAGCTTTTATGCCAGTCAATTGCATGTTACACCTAACTATTTAAATATGCTCAATAAAAACCAGTTTGGAAGAAGTGCTGGAGAAATGATTACCAACCGAAAAATGTTGGAGGCCAAACGGTTGTTGTTTCATACTGTGGCTGATATAAATGAAATTGCTTTTGATCTGGGGTATGAAGACCCTTCCTATTTCTCCAGGACTTTTAAAAGGGTTGAAGGAAAGACACCAACCGAATTCAGAAAAGATATTTATAAAAAGTACCGGAAAGGAAATAATTAAGACTATTCAATAATTTTAATTAAACCTATTTTTGTTTCATATTTTAATGAAATAGTTACTTAGGTGATATACTTTGTTACTAATCAAATAATTGTTACATATGTCAGAACAAAAAAATAATCATGAGAATAAAACCATGTGGGTAGTTTTGTTAACTGCCATCACCATGGTTGTTGAGATAGTATTTGGGATTACCACAAAATCTATGGCATTACTTGCAGATGGGATACATATGGGGTCACATGTCCTTGCCATTGGTTTGAGCTGGTTGGCGTATGTAATTGTTCGCCGGGTTTCCAAAAGTGAAAAGTTCACTGGCAATTCTGGTAAAATTCTTTCTCTTTCAGGTTACAGCAGTGGGTTAATGCTATTGATTTTTGCCGTTGTAATTATGATAGAGGCAATTGAACGTTTTTTTGATCCGGCAGATATTGTTTATAAAGAAGCAATTTTTGTGGCAATTATTGGTTTGATCGTGAATATAGCAAGTGCCTTTCTTTTGCATCATGACCACGAACATTCGGACCATAATATACGGGCAGCTTATCTGCACGTAATTGCTGATGCATTAACAAGCCTTTCAGCAATTTTGGGGCTGACCGCGGCAATGATTTGGAATATTCCTTTTATTGATACTATTGCTGCATTAATTAGTTCATTTGTAATAATAAAATGGTCAGTAGGGTTATTAAAAGATTCAGGAAAAGTATTATTAGATATTGAACATTCACATAATGGGCATGGTCACAAACATCGCCATTGATTAATATAGTTTAGTTATACACCAATGTAACTTTATATGTAGGACTCTTTTGAATTTTACTTAAATTTGATCGTTTTTCACCAAATTTAATATTGGTATTGATGTTGCAGAATTTATAATTCGATGGAAAGAATAGACTTATTATTAAACAATTTTGATACGTTAAGTAAAGAGCTTAAAATTGTTGGTAAACAGTTAAAACAAGAAAGTAAGGAGTTTTTCAATGCGATCGTTGAAAATTCAACGCATTTTATTGCTATCGTGCAAAATGAAAAGTATGTTTATGTAAATTCTGCCGGTTTGACTTTGTTTCGTGCCAGAAGTTCAGCAAATATTATCGGAAAAAAAGTTCAGGAAACGATAGATCCGGCTTTTCAGCATATAAAACCTGAACAATGGACAGAAGATCCTGAAATATTTGAGAAAACCATACATATTGGATTTAGGGATACTGAAGGAGGGATATTTGACTGTGAATGCAACATAACCCCTTTTAAATATAGGGAAAAGTCTGCTGTTCTTATTATCGGACGTGATATAACGAATGAGATCAGAAGTCAATCCAAACTGCAGTCTGAAGAAAAATTGCGTGTTGATATTTTAAATGCTTTCCATGAAGTAATAGCTTTTTATAGTACTGATCACACTTTTATATGGCTTAATAATGCAGGTAAAAAGCAACTTAACATTCATGACGATTCTTACATTGGTAAACTTTGTTACAAAATGTGGTTCAATGGAGACAAGCCTTGTGATACCTGTCCTGTTGTCACTCGTAAGATTGAACCTTTGGAAAGAATAGTAACATTAAATGATGATAGGATATGGATGGTCAGGCATACGCCATTGTTCGATAACAAAGGTATATTAACCGGTTATATTGAATTCAGGTCTGATATAACCGAGAAGGAAAATACCAAAATAGAACTGGAAAGGGGCCACGCGAGGCAAATACAGGCAGAACTTACAAATTCTTTTGGGAACTTTGAAATTGACCTAAAAACCAACCGGTTTGTTTTATCTCCAGGTACCAGAAAAATATTGGGTATTGAATTTAATGTGGAAAGAACTGGTTCCGAAGACGATTTCTTTAAATACATTCATCCAAATGATTCAAAGGAAACATTAAGGTATTTGGAAATGGCTTTTTCAGGTGATAAGAAATTCGACCGCATTTTTAACATAGTTGATGCAAATTGTATTGAAAAAACAATTCGTGGAATCGGTGAAGTGAAAGAGGACCAGGTATCCGGAAATAAAAAGTTTTTTGCAGTTGTACAAGATATTACACGGTTGTCTAACCTTGAAAAACAGGTTTTTGATGAGAGGGAAAAATATAAAATGCTGGCGGAAAATGCCCCTTTCGGATTAATATTAACACAAAACAATAAACCTGTTTATATCAATAAAACTATTGCAGACTGGTTTGAGCTCGAATCGATATCTGACTTTGAGCGCATCGGGTTTGAAAATTTCTTTCATCCGAACGATCAAAATATTGCCCGGGCTATTTCACAGAATATTGAAGATAATAATGTTCCGTACCCAATGACAAAAAAACTCAGACTTACTGATAAAAATGGAAACGTTCGGTATGTAAGGCTTGAGTTAAAAAACAACAAAATACATGGTCAGGATTATGTGCAAATTGTAATAGCTGATATTACAGAAGATATAATACACGAAAAAAAACAAAAACAAATTGCAGCAGATGCGCTTTATATAAATCAAAAGAATACTATTTTGTCAGAAATAGAAACCGTGTTAACAAAAACGCTTGCACAAAAACAGTTTGCTAAAGATAAGCGTCATTTTGACAAAATTTACCGGATAATTAATGATTATAAGCAACTGGACAAAGATTGGAAAATGTTTGTTGCTAATTTTGAGGAAGTGCATCCTGGTTTTTTTAGCAGGCTGGGTAAAGCATACCCAAATCTGTCCCTTACGGATATTAAACACTGCGCTTGTATTAAAATGAATATGGACACCAAGGAAATTGCCCGTTTTTTTAACATAAAGGTCACTTCTGTCCAGATTGGACGCGTACGTATCAAAAAAAAGATGAAACTTTCTGAAACCGTTGATTTAAGGAACCATATCCTTAATTTTTGAAAATATATCGAAAAACACATTCAATATTACATGATAAATTTGTTGTAATATATTTGTAATAGGTTATAATATTGTTATTATATAACTATTATATATTTTGCGCCTTTCAATCACTTTAAAAACTTAAACTATGGAACATTTGTATGATGCTGCATTGGTTGATTGGTCAAGGGCGCAATTTGCCCTTACGGCTTTTTTCCACTGGTGTTTTGTCCCCCTAACACTGGGACTGTCATTTATTGTAGCAATAATGGAATCACTTTACGTGAAAACCGGGGATGATAAGTGGAAACGGATCACTAAATTCTGGGCGAAACTTTTTGGGATTAATTTTGCCATAGGTGCTGCCACGGGAATTATCCTCGAGTTTGAATTTGGTACTAATTGGTCGAAATACTCCTGGTTTGTTGGCGATATTTTTGGGGCTCCGCTTGCTATTGAAGGGTTAATGGCATTTTTTCTTGAAACTACTTTTATAGCAGTTATGTTTTTTGGGTGGAATAAGGTAAGCAAAAAACTTCACCTTACGTCTACCTGGTTGACTGCCATAGGTGCTAATCTTTCCGCGCTATGGATCCTTGTTGCCAATGCATGGATGCAGTACCCTACAGGAATGAGGTTCAATCCTGACACATTGCGTAACGAAATGGTCAATTTCTGGGAGGTGTTGTTTTCTCCGGTAGCAATAAATAAATTTCTTCATACTGTTTCATCCGGGTATGTTTTATCTGCTGTATTTGTTATTGGTGTAAGTGCTTGGTACTTAATTAAAAAAAGAGAGCTTGATTTAGCAAGGAACAGCATGCTTGTTGCGGGTGTTTTCGGTATAATTGTTTCGTTATTTATCGTTATTACAGGCGATCAATCGGCCAGGTTAATGGCTAATTATCAACCTATGAAATTCGCGGCAATGGAGAATCTGCATGATGGCCAAACAAAAGCTCCGCTCGTGGTATTTGGCTTGCTAAAAGATAATACCAACGATAATCCTAAAAAGGAAGATTTTATAGTTAAGTTTGAAATTCCTAATATTTTATCGTCTATGGCTTTTCTGGATCCTAATGCATATATTCCAGGAATAAAAGATCTTGTAAAAGGAAATAAAGAACATGGTATTTTATCTGTAGAAGAAAAAATGCAACAAGGAAAAATTGCCTTGCAGGCAATAGAAGATTATAAAATTGCAAAAAAGGAGAATGATGAAACGGCAATTGCCCAATCCCTGGAAGTGCTTAACAATAATTATGATTATCTTGGTTACGGTTATCTCAACAATACAGCGCAAAGCATACCTCCTGTAAAACCTACGTTTTATTCTTTTCGCGTAATGGTCGGGCTTGGTTTTTGGTTTGTTGTACTTTTCATATTTACACTGGTTTATTTATTTAAAAATAAATTACATGAGAAACGATGGTTTTTATATGTTGCAATAGTAAGCATACCATTGGCATACCTGGCAGCCCAACTAGGGTGGGTTGTAGCAGAGATGGGCAGGCAGCCATGGGTTATTCAAGACCTTGTTCCTACCATGGCAGCCGTATCAGATGTAGATAGTGGTTCGGTTAAACTTACTTTTGTGATTTTCGCAATTTTTCTAACATTACTATTAATCGCCGATATTAAAATTTTATCACGACAGATTTTAATTGGCCCAAAAGATGGAGGAAACAAATAATGTTTGAGAATGTATCATATTCCGGATTACAGCATTACTGGTGGATACTGGTATCATTGCTGGGAGCACTCCTTGTATTTTTATTATTTGTGCAAGGCGGTCAAACCTTTATATATCAATTAGGTAAGACTGATGATAAGAGAAAGCTTATCATCAACTCAATAGGGAGCAAATGGGAATTTACCTTTACAACCCTTGTTACTTTTGGAGGTGCTTTTTTTGCCTCTTTTCCATTATTTTATAGTACAAGTTTTGGAGGTGCCTACTGGGTGTGGATTATTATTTTATTCGCATTCGTAATGCAGGCAGTTGCTTATGAATTCCGTTCAAAGGCAGCAAATTTCCTCGGCAAAAAGGTTTTTGATGCCTTTTTATTTTTAAATGGTTTATTGGCTACAATACTTTTGGGTGCGGCAGTAAGCACATTCTTTACCGGTTCGCATTTTATTATTGACAGCAATTTTCATTCAAGTTGGACAATGGCATCACGTGGCCTTGAAGCTGCCCTGAATGTTCAAAATCTATCATTGGGCCTAACAGTATTCTTTTTATCCAGGGTGCTGGCTTTACAATACTTTTTAAATACTATTGATGATGTAGGATTAACAGGCAGGATTAAGAAACATATGTGGTACAATGCAGTTCCTTTTGTAATATTCTTTTTGTTATTCGCTGTTATGTTAATGCTAAAAAAAGGTTTTGCTGTAAATCCCGACACTAGTGAAATATTTATGCAACAATACAAATATTTTATTAATTTGGTTGAAATGCCAATGGTAGCTATTTTATTTCTGGTTGGTGTAGTATTGGTATTGTTTGGTATTATACGTACGATCCTTTCCATTGAAAAATATGGAGAAAAGGCCATATGGTTTACAGGCATTGGAACAGTGCTAACCGTTTTTGCATTATTACTGTTGGCAGGGTTCAATAATACATCCTATTATCCTTCAGTAGCAGATTTACAAAGTTCTTTAACTATAGAAAACAGTTCGTCAAGCAAATACACGTTAAAAGCTATGAGCTATGTATCGCTTATCGTTCCGTTTGTCTTGGTGTACATTACCTATATGTGGCGCGCAATTAACAGTAAAAAAGTCAGTGAAGAAGAACTGGCAAATGAAGAACATATTTATTAATTATAAAGTTATACATTATGATAATTACCCAGATTATTTGGCTGGCATGTTTGCCTGTTGTTATCTATGTTTCTTTCAGACTGGTTGTTTTTACATACAACTACCTGGAAAGAAAAAATCAGTAGGGCTTTTGTAGAGTACTGAAATTATGTTTAATGATGAAATAGTTGTTTTAATTAGTGGAGTAATTAAAAGTGCCTGAAAAGTTTTAGATTACTTTCTCAGGCACTTTGCTTATAGAAATTATTTCCAGTGTATTTTTTTATCCCTTAAAATATTAAAGAAGTAATAGAAAAACCTCATATTTTGTTGCTAATCAAGGCGG
>JBNLCS010000148.1:0-6280 GCA_050303935.1 Bacteroidales bacterium | reverse complement strand
GACAATCTACAGTTACGATGGCAAGAAAGTATTCGAAAACAATAATTTAAGCTCAGGCACCCATAAAATAAGCACTGAACTTAGTAAAGGAATATATTTTGTAAAAACAAATGACAGTAATGATACTATTCAAAAACTTGTTATAGAATAGTCTAACATTATTCATAAAAATAAAACGGGTATACCAAATGGTATGCCCGTTTTTCTTTAATTGTCTGCAAGAAAAGTCCAACTTCTGCGTTGTTGCTCAAAATTCAAATCCTCAAATACGCCGGTATTTTGCGGTTTGAATTTTTCACACGTCTTGAATTTGTAATTTTCTTATAAGACACACAGGTTTTCTTGCAATAATTACTAAATGGTGTTTTCATCTTATAGATTCGATTTGCCACCCAGCAAACAATATAGTTAAAACTTTCTTTAACATAATAGTTACGCATGTTGAGTAAATTTACGTATCCCACTTTTTAGTTCTTTTATCAAAGTAATTAGTTAGTTTATCAAACATAAAGCAATGTTCATAACCTTTTCAGGAAAATCCACGTTCCTAAAGTTATGGATAAAAAGCTACATTATTTTTTTATTCATTTACTAACACTTAAAATATTTATTATGAAAAAATCATTTAATTTATTAATTCTAGTATTAACAATTGGGCTCTTCCCCGTTGAAATTTTTGCATGGCAGGGTATGCCAACCCCCATGTTACATGTTGAAGGCCGGAATTTAAAAGACCCAAGCGGTAATAATGTTGTACTGCGTGGAGGATGGATGCAGCCGGATGAGACCTGGTTTAACGGTGAAGGTAGATGGTACAGCAACCCAAGTGACTGGACTAACCCGAATGATGTTGCCGGCGTATTGAACTATTTGTGCGACGCGGCTACCCTCATGAGCGACATCAGCCCAAGATATGGTCGTAACTACGGTTGGTATTGTACATTTGTTCGAATGAATACTGATCATATTGGCGGTTGGTCACAAGAATCCGGACTTTATGATATTAATCAGTTTAATGGCTGGATCAATAACTTTATTGTCCCTTATGCCAACCACCTAAGATCCCGTGGCCTTTACTTTATCATCAGCGCTACAGGGCCAATCAATACCCCCAACAATGGCTCACGTAATGCAGGTATTGAGGAACAGCAGCGCCTGCGTACTTTCTGGAGTACTTTGGCCAATGCACCGGGCGTAAAAAATGCTAACAATATTATGTTCGAGCTTATGAACGAGCCGGTTGAAATTGAATCTTCACCGGGCAACGGCGACTGGGGCATGGGCTCTGCACCATACCATAGCGCTTTAAAAAACTGGATACAGCCCGTAATAAATGATATCAGGAACACGGGTGCAAATAATGTTATATGGGTACCATGCCTGGGTTGGCAGGGAGAGCCCTTCGGCTGGGCACAATATCCCTTTACCGGATCAAATATCGGTATTGCATCACATTATTACCCGGCTTATGGTGGCTGTGGTGACGATGTGAATTGCCACAACAATCTATGGGACAGAAACTACAAGCCTGCCACGGACCGATGGCCGATGCTTATCACAGAAAACTTCTGGGATATAAATACTGGCGGCCTCGTTACAGGGAGCACGGCTAATTACGGCAATACACTCAAGGCAAACATTGACGCTGAAGGAAACGTTTCATACATGATAGGCTTTCTTGGAGATATTCTTGATAATCTTAACGATGCATTGCCATACGATTGTAACCTGAGCTCAAAGCAGGGCGCCCAGGCTGCATTTGACTGGTGGTACAATTATAACGGCAATAGTTGCAACCCTACTTCAATTACACCTTACCTACAGGTAAATGATGGAAGTTGGCAGCAAACTTCAAGTGTAACCGTTAATTCAGGTGATAAAATAATGTTCGGGCCTCAGCCTACATCTGGTGGTTCATGGTCATGGAGCGGTTGCGGAACTTCAGGTTCATCACGTGAACAGACTATTTACCCAACCGGTTCATGTACAGCTACGGCAATATATACAAATAGCTGTGGTGCTACCAGTTCTCAAAGTTTCAACATCTCTGTAAATGGTGGTTCTTCAGGTGGTACTTTTGACGGCGTTTACTCGTTTATTGCACAGCACAGTGGCAAAGCTATTGATGTTGCAGGCGGGGGAACATCAAACGGAACAAATGTACAGCAATGGGCTTACTCCGGATCCAATGTTAACGAACGTTTCCAGATTACCCCAACTGATAATGGATACTACAGGATAAGCCCGGTGGTTGCAACTAGTCAGGCTATTGATGTGGATGGCATTTCAACTGCCGATGGGGCCAACATCCATACATGGGCGTACGGTGGTGGAAACAACCAGCAATGGAAGTTTGAAGACCAGGGCGGAGGATATTATAAGATTATTGCCCGCCACAGCGATAAATGCCTGGATGTTAGCGATATATCAACTGCCGATGGTGCCAATTTACACCAGTGGACGTGTATTGCCGGTGCCCAGAACCAGGCTTTTGAAGTAATTTCAGTTAACAGTGCAACTACTGAAATTTCAATGAAAGAAGTGGATATATTCCCCAACCCTGCAGTTAATGGTGAATTTACTGTTAACATTGCCGGAAATGGTAACAAAATGTATACAATGACAATTTACAGTTACGATGGCAAGAAAGTATTCGAAGACAATAATTTAAGCTCAGGTACCCATAAAATAAGTACTGGACTTAGTAAAGGAATATATTTTGTAAAAACAAATGATAGTAACGATACTATTCAAAAACTTATTATAGAATAAAATATATAAATATTTTTTTAGTAAAGGGGATTTCTTATAACCAAGGGTAATCCCCTTTTTACTTTTTATTACTTAGTAACCCACACTTGTGTAAAAGCCACCAATACACAAACGAGAAAAAATTACATCCAAGGGGGGAAAGCAACCTAATATTGGACATTAAAAGGGCACGGTAAATGACCAATTCAGGAACCCGTAAAAAATGTGGACAATAGGCAAACTTAAAAAAGTACTTTTAGTCAAAAAAAACAGCATGGATGAGTTTTGCAGAATACCCCAAAATTCTAAGTATACAATCATTATTCAATTATTATGTTTAATCAAAACAAATAAAAAATTCCCCTGAAATTCATTTTATACCATATTTTTTATATTTTTGAAAGTCAAGTAGCTAACTAAATAAAAATTATTCATTAAATTACTCAATCTATGAAGGAGATTTATAATATGCAGAACATTTGCGAGCATATATAGTGTAATGATTAACCCATGGGAATAATCTAATTTTAGGTTATACGGATTTTAGATAAAAATTGAATGCCAAAAGACTATTTTTTAAATAGACTGATGGCTTCATTACAAATTTGTAATTGCTATTTAAACTTCCATTCCAAGAAATGCACAGCATGGCTAACATATAAAACATCCCGGAAACTATTTAATTAGTAATTGCAAACAAATGTAATGTAAGATATAAAAGGGAAAAAATGCTTATTACTTTCAATTATAAACTACTTAAATTTTTTATTATGAGAACACTAAATTATTTTTCAATGAGTCACATTTCTTTAAAAATGTTTCCAAAAAAAACAGTGACTTTCATTTTCACTATTTGTTTATTATTTTTAGGTTTCACTAAACCGGATTTAAAGGCGCAACTTGCTTCGTGTCATAGTAAATTTGTCGGCAATATTTGGTATAATGGCAATGCGCCATTAAATTATGGCCAGTATTGGAATCAGGTAACCCCTGAAAATGCATCAAAATGGTCATCAGTACAAGGTGGAGGCCCAAACTCCTGGAACTGGGGAGATGCTTTAAGTATGTACAATTATTGTAAATCAAGAGGTATCCCTTTTAAATTTCATACGCTGGTTTGGGGCAATCAATATCCCTCATGGCTAGATAATACTTCTAATAAAGCAGCAGCAGTTGAAAACTGGATCAGGGAAGCAGGACGCACATTCCCCGATTGTGATTATATTGATGTAGTAAACGAATGTTTGCCAAACCATGCCCAACCAAGTTGGTTAGGCAGTATAGGAGGAACAAATGGATTGTATGGAACAGGTTGGGACTGGGTTGTTTGGTCTTTTGAAAAAGCCCGGCAATACTTTCCTAATGCAAAACTTCTTATAAATGATTACAATATTTTGAACAATTCATGGAACAACGACCTTGATATTCTTTGTGACATCGTAAATATTTTAAGAAGCCGTGGTTTAATAGATGGAATCGGGTTACAATCTCATGGATTGGCGAATACCCCGGGATCAGACGTGATAGCCAGGTTAAACAGCATTACTTCCCAATGCCCGGGTATGCCCATCTACATTTCAGAATTTGACCTTGATATAGCTGACGACAACCAGCAAAGAAATAAAATGGCCGAACTTTTCCCTATTTTCTGGAATAATTCTGCTATACAAGGTATTACTTTTTGGGGATATCATCAGGGACATACATGGATCCCTAATTCTCACCTTATCAGGTCAGATGGATCAGAACGGCCTGCCATGGTCTGGTTAAAAGATTATTTAAATTGTTCAGGCAGCAGTAGTAGTAGCAGTAGTAGCAGTTCAGGTTGCTCCGGTGTTACAAGCCTGTCAAACGGAACATATACAATTACAGCCAGGAACAGTGGCAAGTGCCTTGATGTAGCAGATTTTTCAACTGCTGATGGTGGAAATGTACAACAATGGACTTGTGGTGGCGGTACAAACCAACAATGGGTTGTTTCCCAATCAAACGGACGCTATACATTGAGAAGTGTTAATAGTGACAAATGCCTGGATGTTGCAGGCGGGTCATCAGCAGATGGAGCTACTATTCAACAATGGGCTTGTATTGGTAACAATGCGCAGTCATTCTGTCTGCAAGATGCCGGTAGTGGTTATTACAGACTGGTTAATTATGGAAGCGGTAAATGTGTGGACGTTGAAGGTCCGTCAACTGCAGATGGTGCCAATATTCACCAATGGACTTGCAACGGTGGCGATAACCAACAATTTAGTTTCTCGCCGGTTGGCGGTAGTAGTTCTTCATCCAGCAGCAGTAGTTCTTCATCCGGTGGTACATTTAACGGTGTTTACTCATTTGTTGCACAACACAGCGGCAAAGCACTCGATACCTACAATTTTGGAACAAGCAATGGTACTAACATTGTTCAATGGAGCTATACAGGCAACGATGCCCAAAGGTTCCAGGTTACCCCGACCGATAATGGATACCACAGGATAAGCCCTATTGTTGCAACCAGTCAGGCTATCGATGTAGATGGCATTTCAACTGCTGATGGTGCAAACATCCATACCTGGGCTTATGGTGGAGGAAATAACCAGCAATGGAAGTTTGAAGATCAGGGAGGTGGTTATTACAAAATCATTGCCCGTCATAGCAACAAATGTTTAGACGTGGAAGGTATTTCAACTGCCGATGGTGCAAATATACACCAGTGGGTATGTAACCCGGGCGCTCAAAACCAAGCTTTTGAAGTAATTGCAGCAAACAGTGCCAGTGAAGAAATTGCAGTAAAAAATGTAGAAATATTCCCTAATCCTGCTATAAATGGAGAATTTACCGTTAACTTCTCTGGAAATAACAATAATACATTGACTATTTATAGTTACGATGGTAAAAAAGTATATGAAAAAGCTAATTTACATTCAGGTATTCAGGAAATAAATACCGGCTTAAGTAAAGGGATATACTTTGTGCAAATAAATAACAGTAAAGACAATATTCAAAAACTTATAATTAAATAGGAACTACAAGATTTACGGGGATTGCATCCTTTCCATATTCAAGGAAGTTGCAATCCCTTTTATTATGCTATAAAAACCATAAATCAAAATGTTATAACAAACAAATAATGTTTTTCAACAAAGGTTAATAAAATTAATATGGTAGTTATAAAGATTTTGTTACATTTGCAATGATTTTTGAATAATGGTTTTTTAGACAGATTAAATGGTGAACAGGGAAATATTTGAGTCGCTAAAAGAACAATTCACGAACTACGCCAGACAGTTTAAATCAAACGATGTACTTGCTCAAAAACATTTTGGTGTAAAAATTAATCATACTTTCAGAGTATGCGACTTAGTTGAGCAAATTGCAAAAAAAACGAACTGCAATCATAATAATCTAATGCTTGCAAAAACTGCAGCGTTATTTCACGATATTGGCAGGTTTGAACAATATAATAAGTATCAGACTTTTTCTGACTTCAGATCAGCAGACCATGCAGAATTGGGCGTGGATGTAATTCGTAAAATGGGATTTATGA
>JBNLCS010000147.1:0-1954 GCA_050303935.1 Bacteroidales bacterium | reverse complement strand
AAATTGAATTGCATTTTTTTAAATAATTTTACAACGAGTTATAATTATTGTACTTATATTTATATATAATATTCGCTGACGCTATAAAATATATGACTAAAAATTAAGCTGTTATACTATTTAAATCTGTTGTTTTTTCATACAACAGAAAATGATAGTAACACTTATATCACTAATTACTAACAACTAAATTTTTTAACTATGAGAAAATCATTCAAATTACTGATTCTGGTTTTAATAATTGGGGTTTCCCCAATTGAAATGTTCGCGTGGCAGGGAATGCCAACACCTCCTTTACATGTTGAGGGCCGCTTTTTAAAAGACCCAAATGGTAAAAATGTTTTGCTTCACGGCTGGATGCAGCCTGAGGAAACATGGTTTAACGGTGGGGGGAACCGGTACAGCAACCCTACTAACTGGACCGATCCTAATAATGTTGCCGGTATGTTGAACTTTTTAAAAGATGCGGCAACCGTAATGAGCGACCCGAGTCCGAAATATGGCAGGAGCCACGGATGGTATGCCAGTTTCGTACGTGTAAATTGCGATTTTTACGGCGGTTGGAACGCACAAAGCGGGTTGGTCAATACAAGTCAGTTCAACGGCTGGATACAAAACTTTGTAGTTCCTTACGCCAATCACCTCAGATCGCGTGGCCTTTACCTGGTACTTTGTGCTACAGGGCCGATTAACACCCCAAATAACGGCGCTGAAAACGCGGGTGTAGTAGAACAAGCACGTCTTCGTACTTTGTGGAGTACCATAGCCAACGCACCGGGCGTAAAGAATGCGGACAACATCATGTTCGAGCTTATGAACGAACCGGTTTTGGTGGAATCCTCCCCGGGTAATGGTCAATGGGGTGCAGGTAGTAGTGTTTATTTTCAGGCTTTCAGGAACTGGATGCAGCCTATCATAAATGATATCCGGAACACGGGTGCAAACAATGTTATCTGGGTACCATGCCTGGGCTGGCAACAAGAACCACACGGCTGGGCCCAATATCCCTTCACTGGCTCCAATATCGGTGTTGCAGCACATTTTTACCCGGCATATGGCGGTGTATACGACAATCCAACAGCAGTACAAAACTATTGGAACCGGAATTACAAACCTGCTGCAGACCGGTGGCCAATGATCATCACGGAATGTTACTGGTATCCTGGCGGGACAGGTTATGAAGACCTTTTCAACGGAACAACCGCAGGTTTCGGAAACGCGCTCAAAAATGCCATGGATAACCAGGGCAACGTGTCATACCTGGTTGGGTTTCTTGCTGACCATCTTACTGACTTATATAATTCAACCCCGGCAAATTGTAACCTGGGGTCACGTCAGGGCACGCAAGCCTATTTCGAATGGCTCCCAACTTATACCTGGGCAGCCCCCGGTAGCGGAACTTGCAATCCTACCTCTATTACTCCATATCTGCAGGTAGACAATGGAAGCTGGCAGCAAACATCAAGTGTATCTATCAGCGCAGGTTCACAAGTCAGATTTGGCCCTCAGCCCGTATCAGGTGGTTCATGGTCTTGGAGCGGTTGTGGCACATCAGGTTCATCTCGTGAACAAACTGTTTCTCCTACAAGTTCATGCACAGCCACGGCAACATATACCAATAGCTGTGGTGCTACAAGCACTCAAAATTTTAGTGTTACAGTAAGCAGTGGTTCATCAGGTGGTACATTTAACGGTGTTTACTCGTTTATTGCACAGCACAGTGGCAAAGCCATTGATGTTGCAGGCGGGGGAACTTCAAACGGAACAAACGTACAACAATGGGCTTTCAACGGATCTAATGTTAACGAACGTTTCCAGGTTACCCCAACCGATAATGGATACTACAGGATAAGCCCGGTTGTTGCAACCAGTCAATGTATTGATGTTTCAGGGATTTCAACTGCCGATGGCGCCAATATCCATACATGGGTATACGGTGGCGGAAACAACCAGC
>JBNLCS010000146.1:0-12982 GCA_050303935.1 Bacteroidales bacterium | reverse complement strand
GGCCACGATGCCGGTACACAATATACCAAACATGCTATTAACATAATAAAAGGGGATACAATTTATCTGTTTTCCGATGGATATGCCGATCAGTTTGGCGGGGAAAGAAGAAAGAAGTACAAAACAGCTAAGTTAAAAAGATTGTTTTTGTCAATACAAGATAAAAACATGAATGAGCAACTTAGCATCATTGAAAAAGAACATGATTTGTGGAAAGGCGGGATAGAGCAAATTGACGATATCCTTGTAATTGGAAGAAGGTTTTAAATGGAATATAAATTAGCACTTTTAAAGGCCCAACGTTTATGCAGCAAACAGGAAAAATGCAAGTTCGATATACGCCGGAAACTTGAACAATGGAACATTTCCGCTGAGAATGTTGAAAAGATTATCGACCATCTAGTAAAAGAAAAATTTATTGACGAACAAAGGTATGCAGAAGCTTTTGTAAGAGATAAATTAAAATTTAACAAATGGGGAAGAATTAAAATCAGCTATCATTTAAAGCAGAGAAATATTGCCGAAGACACAATAACAGAGGCACTAAAAGCAATTGATAATGAAGAGTATGGGAAAATACTCGAAAAGCTGTTACGTGATAAATTAGGAAACCTGAAATTTAAAAATGATCAAAGAAATTTTGAAAAATTAATCTCTTTCGCCTATAATAAAGGTTTTTCATACGAAGAAAGCAGTTCAATAGTGAAACAACTATTACAATAGATTTTTAAGGTATCACATTTCTTGTTAAATTTGGCCTTTTAAAAAATAATAGATTATGGTCAATCAGGAGCAAATCAAAGATCTTTATGGACGCCGGGATGCGTTAAGGAGGCATCTTTGACATTGGTGGGAAATTAAAAGAAATCGAAGAAAAAGAGAAAATATCACACGAAGCCAATTTTTGGGATGATCCAAAAACGGCTGAAAAACATCTGAAAGAAATTGCCTTTTTAAAATCATGGACAAAGAGTTTTGACGAAGTAAATGTAGCTTGTGAAGACCTGAACGTAATTCATGAGTTTTACAAAGAGGAAGAAGCTACAGAAGAAGATGTTAACAAACAATATGTTACCACGCTAAAGTTGGTCGAAAATCTTGAATTTAAAAACATGCTGGGCAAAGAAGAAGATGCCCTGGGTGCCATTTTAAAAATTAATGCCGGAGCGGGTGGGACCGAAAGTCACGACTGGGCTGAAATGCTTATGCGAATGTACATCCGTTATGGTGAAAGAAATGAGTTCAAAGTAAAAGAAATAAGTTACCTGGCCGGTGAAGAGGCCGGTATTAAATCTGTTACCCTGGAATTTACTGGTGAATATGCCTATGGTTATTTAAAAGCAGAAAATGGCGTACACCGCCTTGTAAGGATCTCGCCATTTGATTCCAATGCCAGGCGCCACACCTCGTTTGCTTCTGTGTTTGTATCGCCCGTTGTTGATGATGATATTGAAATCGTTATAAACCCTGCCGATCTTGAATGGGACACCTTTCGGTCAGGTGGCGCTGGTGGCCAAAACGTAAATAAAGTTGAAACAGGAGTGCGTGTACGGCATCTCCCTACCGGCATTACCGTTGACAATACCGAAACACGTTCACAGCTTAAAAACAGGGAAAATGCAATGCGAATACTACGATCACATCTGTATGAGATGGAGCTTCGCAGCCGCATGGAAAAACAACAGGAAATCGAAAGCCAAAAGAAAAAAATCGAATGGGGCTCGCAAATAAGAAGTTATGTTATGCATCCGTACAAAATGGTAAAAGATTTGCGCACCGACCATGAAACCAGTAATGTGCAAGCAGTTATGGATGGGGATTTGGATGATTTTATCAAGGCATATTTGATGGAGTTTGGAGGAAAGTAGTTTTTCTTAATTTCTGGGGTTTCCTTTAACCCACATTATTGGCTTTGCCGAGCTTCGATTCATGCAATTCATTTCAATTTTGGATGAATGAGTGATGGGATGTAGGTTGCAATACGGGAACTGAATAGCCGAATGGCTGTGAGCTCACGCAAGTAAATCCCAATTTAGAGATACCTAAATTTGGGGAATGTAATGAACCCAAGTTTGAGGTATATCTTAATCGTCAGAAAAATTAGTGAACTTTTCGGGTTAAACCAAAATCTCTTTATCCTTAGCTATTTTCTCGTTCGCTATTATCCTAAAATCAATTTATCTGTCCACAGGGACCATCTGTCATTTACCATTACTAAAATGTAAAAGGATAAAACACGCATTGTACTATAAATATCGTGATATCATTGCAGAAAAAAATTAAGAATAATTAACAATTATGTAGTATGTATTTAACTTTTTTATATATTGGCGCTGGTTTTTAGGTAAAAAAATACCCTGACTGCTAACTGTAGCTAACCGCTATCTAACTATTAACTACCTGTTGACCGGAATAAAAAAGAGATTTTTTGTTCCGGTTTTTTATTGGGTACGATTGCTTTTTTTCTGCGGTACCGGATCATAGCCTGAGGTACCCCATGGATGGCAACGGATAATACGTTTGAAAGCCAGCCACAACCCCACAAAAACACCATGTACTTTAAGGGCTTCCACTGCATAATTAGAACACGAAGGTGTATGACGACAACTAGTTGGCAACAAAGGGGAAATAGTATATTGATATATTTTTATTGGTAAAATTAAAATGAAAACTGTAACCTTACGTATATATTCAAAAACTCTTTTCATAAATCAATAAAAAATATTTCAAATTCTAAGTAAAATATTTTAATTATTAAAAAAGATGTGTATTTTTGCAAGCCAATTTTTATAAAATAATTTGTAAAATTAGATAAAAAACAAACATGGCAAATCATTTATCTGCTGAAAAAAGGATTAGACAAGCTGCTTCAAGAAAATTGAAGAATCGTTATCATGGTAGAACAACACGTGGTGCCATACGTGAGCTTAGGGATATTACTAAAAAGGAAGAAGCTGTAACTTTGTTGCCAAAAGTATGTCAAATGCTCGATAAAGAAGTAAAAAGAAATAACATTCACAAAAATAAAGCGGCCAACTTGAAGTCTAGTTTAGCCAAACACGTGAATAGCTTATAAATAAAAGGAAAAATTCATCATACTTAAGCCGTATCAAAAATGATACGGCTTTTTTATTATACATGCATTTGTCTAATTTAAATCCAAAAGCTATTGTTTATTAATTCCATTGATAAGTAAATCGATCGCGGTTTGGATAATATTGTTATTTAAAACATTGAATCCTTTACATTTTCTTATTCATTAAAATAAGTAACGAACAATCCGGGAATTTCTGAAAATTTTCGGGAGTTGTATAAAACTAATCACTTGGAATCAAGTCATTTTTTTATGATCATGTGAAAAATTAACCCAGATTTGTCATTGGCAGGAACGACCTAAAGACAAGTGTGAAGGCTGGAAGGTTGACCCCGGGGTTAATCACGAATAAATAAATCTTGCCAATGACATTTTTGGTATTAAAGTAAAAAAGTTATTTTTAACCTGGATTTGCTTGCACATGATTACCTGCAAAAAGTTAATCTTTAAATGATAAAACCCGTATAGTCCCGTATACTTTTAATTATAGTATTTTTGGGATAAACAATTAATTATCTTTGTATTTATATGGCTTTACAAAACCTTACCATAAAACAATGGGCCCTGGAAGACCGGCCGCGCGAAAAATTACTTGACAAAGGTATTTCCAGTCTTACAGATGCTGAATTATTAGCTATTTTAATTGGGTCTGGAACTAAAAATGAAACTGCTTTAGATGTAGCAAAAAGAATACTGGGGAATGTTAACCAAAACTTGAATGAACTTGGTAAAAAGAGTGTTCATGATTTAAAAAAAATAAAAGGTATTGGGGAAGCCAGGGCCATAGGTATCATTTCAGCTATGGAACTTGGAAGAAGAAGAAAGTTATCGGATATCAGGGAGAAAAATCAGATAAAATCATCTGCAGATATTTACAATATCTTCAATCCAGTATTAGGAGAACTCCCACATGAAGAGTTTTGGGTGATCTATATGAACCGATCAAACAAAATAATTGACAAACAAAAAATTAGCCAGGGAGGAGTAAGTGGGACGGTTATAGATGTTAAAATAATATTAAAAAATGCGCTTGAAAAATTAGCTTCTTCAATAATACTTTGTCATAATCACCCCTCTGGTAACATACAACCAAGTGAAGCTGACAAAAAAATGACAACAAAGCTTACTGAAGCTGCTAAACTATTGGATATTCAGGTTCTTGACCATATTATTGTAACTGAAAATACATATTTTAGTTTTGCCGATGAAGGTTTCATCTAATAAAATACCGAAAATTGGGGCAGTTTACACGCAAATCAGGGAAAGCTATCTGACCATTGAAAACAAATTTTAACAAATGAAGATATTATATCTACGACATAAGCAGATTGATATGGTAAAATGGGACCGTTGTATCACCAATGCCTTCAACGGTAATATATATGCTTATTCATGGTATCTTAATATCGTTTGTAATACATGGGATGCATTAATATACGATGACTATAAAGCAGTCTTCCCATTACCCATAAAAAAGAAATTTGGTTTTTCATGGTTGTATCATCCGTTGCTTTCAGGTCAACTGGGGATATTTTCAATTGACAAACTTGACAGCCGTTTGGTAAACCTTTTTTTGGAACGGATACCGTACAAGTTCAAAAAGATTAATGTTAAATTGAATAAATTTATTAAAATTGAAAAATGCGATTATTATATCACGAAACATAGCACTTTTGTTATTGATCTAATACGAAATACAACTAGTATTTACAGTGCATATACCCCTGAATTAAGGATTATTATAGACAAAGCATTGTTACAAAACCTTTCAGTCATAAATGCATTGCAGCCGCAACAAGTAATCGATTTTCTTTTTGATGAAGATACCATTGTGAACAAATCCATAAGAAATGAACAAGTTTCACAACTTCAAAAAATACTGGCTTGCTTTGTTGGCAGTAAACTTGGCAGTATTTATGGTGTGTATTCGGGAGTGAACAATATCTGTGCCCTGGGCATATTTTTATATTCACATAATAAAATATCAGTCCCTTTATTAGCTGTTAATTCTGAAGGCAAAGAGCACAATGCTATTCAACTATTGTTACATACGGTTATTTATAATAATATTGAACAGAATATTACCTTGGCATATGAAGAAGCTAACAATAAGTATTTTAGTAACGTGTTTTTAAGTTTCGGGGCAGAAAAAAAATATTACAAAGAAATTTCTAAATTGCGTTTGGTATGGCCATTAAATAAACTATTATCATGATTCATATTATAGGAGATAAGAATTCCCTTTTAAACCAGTTCATCTCAGAAATAAGGGATGAGAAAAAACAAAAAGACCATTTACGTTTCAGAAGAAACCTGGAAAGGATCGGGGAAATATTTGCATATGAAATCAGTAAGGTGCTTAACTATGAGAATACTGAAATTAAAACGCCACTTGGCATTGCCAATATTAATGTATTGAAAGATAATGTTGTATTGGCTGCATTACTCCGATCAGCATTACCTTTTCATCAAGGGTTATTAAATTATTTTGATAATGCAGAAAATGCATTTATCACAGCATATAGGAAATATGAAAAGGAAGGGGAATTTAACCTTTACATTGATTATGTATCAAGTCCGGATACTGAAAACAAAGTTACCATTATCTGCGACCCGATTGTTGCCACAGGTTCTTCTGTAGTTATGGGCTATAATGCACTTATTGAAAACGGGACCCCTGCACATACCCATATTGTATCCATTATTTCTGCTAAAGAAGGATTAAACTATATCAGAAAACATTTACCAATGAACAGGGTTACTTTGTGGACCGGGGCTATTGACAACGAACTTACCGTAAAATCATATGTAATACCCGGAATTGGTGATGTTGGTGATCTGGCATTTGGTGAAAAAAGAAACCAGGATTTTACGTAATCTTATTTACTTCTCCATTATCATTGCACAAATCAATAAGTTCTTTTATAGTTTTCCGGAGCACCGGATGAACAAACCCTTCACATAATTCAGCCATGGGCAATAATTCGAACAACCGCTCTTGCATTTTTTGGTGTGGTACCTCAAGGTTCGGCAATGAAATCACCTGGTCACCATAAAACAAGATATCTATATCAATAATCCTCGATTCGTAACGTTCACCATTCGTTTTTTTAGTCCTGCCCAACTGTTTTTCAATGTTTTGACTAACAACCAGGACCTGGTTAGCCTCCTTTATACTGTTTATATGGATCACCCGGTTATAAAACAAATGATCACTTTTAAATTTCCATGGGGTGGTTTCATATATTGAACTTCTATTAACAATATTTCCTAATTCTTTTTCAATGAATTCTTCTGCCAGGGATATATTTTCTTTTCTGTTACCAAGATTGCTGCCCAAGGATAAGTAGATATCTTTTAACATATTATTAATTTTATGTACCCGGTTACCATTTCATACTTAGTTTTCAAAAGTGAAATTACTATTTGCGACATAAGGTTAAAAATAAAATTGAAATTTTATGAATAATCGTGGCGAATTCATATTTTTAAAACACAAATCAATAAAACAAAGTACCGTGATAAAATTTTTAAAATATTTACTTGTTATAGTGGCTGGGGGACTGGTTACTACTTTCTTTATTGTTATGACTTTCATAGTAATTTTTTCAGTTATAATCTCTTCTGCTTCAAGTGAAGAATTTAATGTTCACCACCCAAATTCAATATACCATATCACACTTAACAAACAAATTGTTGAAAGGGCTCCTTATAATCCACTGCAGGACATAAAATTTCTAAATCAAATCGAACAGCCCACATTGGGTTTAAATGATATTATTGCAAATATTAAAAAAGCAGCAGATAACCCAAATATTAAAGGTATCTTCCTTGAAGTTGATTTTGTTCAGGGAGGAATAGCAACCGTTTCTGATATTAGAAAGGCACTGGAGGAATTTAAAAAAACAGGTAAATTTATAGTAGCGTATGGTGATTTCTTTGATAAAAAAGCCTATTTCCTGGCAACGATAGCTGACGAATTGTATTTAAATCCTATGGGGGCAGTTGAGTTTACAGGTTTAAAAAGTGAAGTACATTTTTTTAAAGGTACTTTTGAAAAACTGGGTATTCAACCATACGTTTTCAGGGCTGGAAATTTTAAAAGTTTTGGAGAAAGATATGTTGATAGTGAATTAAGTAGTGAGAATGAAGAACAACTGAGAAGTTATCTGTTTGGTGTTTGGAACAATATGTTGGAAGAGATTTCCGAAAGCAGAAATATACCTGTTTCACAACTTATAAACATAGCAGAAAACCTGGGATCGGTTACCCCTGAAAAAATACTAAGTAATCGATTGGTTGACAAACTTCTATACAAAGACCAGGTGATTGAAGTGATTAAAGAAAAATGTGGCATTTCATCTTCTGAAAAGATAGCCCTAATCAGCCATAAGCTTATGACAAAGGTGCCAAACACTATAACCTCAGATGACCTGAACAAAATTGCAGTAATATATGCATGGGGAGATGTTATCATGGGTAGCGGGGAAGAGGGTAATATTGGTGCCGAAAGAATATCTAAAGCAATTAGAAAAGCAAGGGAAGACCACAATATAAAAGCTGTAGTATTAAGGGTAAACTCAGGTGGAGGTAGTGCATTGGCCAGTGAAGTAATCTGGAGAGAACTGGAACTCACAAAAAAAGTTAAGCCTGTTGTATCTTCTTTTGGCGATATAGCAGCTTCCGGTGGATATTATATTTCAGTACCTGCCGATACAATAATTTGTAGTGAATATACACTCACAGGGTCAATTGGCGTTGTAGGGGTACTGTTTAATGCTCAAGAATTTTTCAACCAGAAACTTGGTATTACCCATGATTTAGTTAAAACCAATTCTCATGCAGATTTTGGAAGTGTGTTCAGAAAAATAACACCCGCTGAAAAAGCATCTGTACAAAATATGATTGATGATATATATGGAAGTTTTGTTAACCATGTAGCAGATGGCAGGAAAAGGTCTTTTGAAGAAATTAACAAAGTTGCACAAGGTAGGATCTGGAATGCAACGGATGCAAAAAAACATAAGTTAGTTGATGGTTTCGGGAACTTAAATGATGCTATACGTATTGCAGCACAAATGGCAGGGCTAACAAATTATAGCATTCAAGAATTACCGGCGCGTGAAACTCCGTTGGAAGCTATTTTTAATACTTCCACAGAAAAAGTAAAGAACAATCAGTTAAGAAATGAGCTAGGCGACGCTTACAGGTATTACAATGATATAAAAAGCCTGTTGTCAACTGGTAAGTACCAGGCATTAATCCCGTATAATATTGATATTGAATAAATAAGTTAACATGTTAATCGCAATAGGGTTCAGTATTTTTTTCATCATGTATGGTTTATTAAATATTATTTATAAACCTTATTACAATACCGAAGATACAATTGACCTTAAAAAAGTAGCAATTTACCAGGGTATTGTTCTTTTATCAATAGGTATTGCCCTTTATCCTGTTTATGCTATTTTTCGTAAACTGGAATTTGCTAAATTTTTTCCATTTTTCTTGTTTGTTGTTTTATTGCTTATTGCTTTCTTATTAAACCGATTACCCAAATGGTTCAGGGTTGGGAACCCTCATGAAATTACCTATGACCGTGAAGATTATTTGAAAAGAACAAAAGCATCAAAAAAATATATTATCGCTTTAGTGGTAACTGTAATTTTTTTCACATTGATTGTTGCCATAAAAATGCCCGATAAGACATTTACGAATAATCAACTTAACATTTCCGGTATGTATGGCCTTTCAAAAAATATTGACGAAATAATAGTAATCGATACCGTGAGGGCCTTACCCAAAACAAAGCAAATAATTGATGGTGTTAAATTACATCATACCCTGAAAGGGAGTTTTACTAATAAAAATAACGAAACCATCCGAATTTTTGCAAATAACAATTTTCCCCCTTTCATATACATTGAATACAAACGGGCCAATAAATTATATTTTAATTTTAATGACCCGGCAATTACAAGGGAAGTATACCGGAAAATCCGTATAGCAAAAGATAAAGGAGTAATGCCTTAATGAAAAACTTTTTACACAGGACCAGGTTTTTGCTTTTTCCTTTTTCAATGCTTTACGGCTTGGCAATATGGACAAGAAACCAATGTTTCAATACCGGGCTTATCAAATCCGTTAAATTTAGTGTGCCCGTTATTGTGGTGGGCAATCTAAAAGCAGGGGGTACAGGTAAAACCCCGTTTACTGAATTCATTATAAAAATACTTAAAGAAAAATATAACATAGCTTTGTTAAGCAGGGGGTATAAACGTAATACAAAAGGTTTTAGAGAAGTGAAAGAAAATGATTTTGCCCGTAATGTGGGGGATGAGGCATGTCAGGTTAAAAATAAATTTCCGGGTATAATAGTAGCAGTAGCGGAAAAACGTGTAGATGGGATAAAGAAAATTGTAGAATTCTATCCCGAAACCGAACTTATCATCCTTGATGATGCTTTTCAACACCGATATGTTGAGCCCGGGTTTAGTATTCTTTTAACAGAGTTTACCCGGCCTTTTTATAAGGATTTCCTTTTACCGGCAGGAATGTTACGTGAATACAGGCAAGCTTACAAACGCGCAGATATGATTGTATTCACTAAATGTTATGACGGAATTTCCTTGATTGATAAAGAAAACTATATAAAAGAATTAAAACCAACCAGCAGGCAACTCGTATTTTTTTCTAAAATTGAATATAGACCATTACAATTATTATGGGGAAATAATACGGCCACTCCTCATGAGATCAACTCTGTTTTATTGGTAACCGGAATTGCAAACCCAAACCCTATTATTCATTATTTACGTGAGAAATACAATGTTGAAACAATAATCTTTCCTGACCACCATTTCTTTACAGTCAGTGACCTGAAAAAAATTTTAAAAAAATTTGAATCTATACAGGAAAAAAACAAAATAATCCTTACAACAGATAAAGATGCTTCCAGGTTTAAAGAAATGGAAAATTTAACCCCTCGTATTAAAGACAACCTATACATACTGCCAATTACATTTGAGATTTTATTTAATAAAGAGAATACTTTAAAAAAATCACTGATTCATTATGTTGAAGAAAATAGATGAAAGCATTGGGTACCTTACTAAAATAATTCAGCAAAAACCGGTAATGGGAATAATACTTGGTACCGGTTTGGGTGGTTTTGCAATCGAACTAAAGATTAAAAATAAAATACCCTATAGTGAAATACCACATTTCCCGGTATCAACAGTTGACGGTCATGAAGGCAACCTACTGGTTGGTGAGTTGTCGGGTATCCATGTGATTGCCATGCAGGGCAGGTTTCATTATTATGAAGGTTACTCAATGGAAGAGATTATTTACCCCATTCGGGTAATGAAAAATCTGGGAGTAGAATCTCTTGTTTTATCAAATGCCAGTGGTGGCATGAACCCTGAATTCGAGATTGGCGATATAATGATTATTAATGACCATATAAACCTGATGCCAAACCCTTTAATAGGCAAACATTATGAAGAATTCGGCCCCCGGTTCCCTGACTTAAGCGAAGCATATAACAAAGATTTGATCTCTATGGCAATAAATATAGCCAATAAGGAAAATATTAAAATTCATCAGGGATGTTATGTTGCTGTTACCGGACCTACATACGAAACGCCAAAGGAATATGAATATTTCCGGATTATTGGAGGTGATTGTATTGGTATGTCAACTGTGCCGGAAGTAATTGCTGCATGCCAAATGCAAATGAAATGTTTTGCAGTTTCAGTGATTACTGATTTGGGCATACCCGGGAAAATTGAAAAAATTACGCATGAAGAAGTACAGCAGGCAGCTATGAAAGCTGAATGGAAAATTGCGGCAATACTAAAAAAGATGGCGGAAAAACTCAAAAGTTAAAAAGGCTTACGTTTAATTTTTATTTAATTTGCCACTATGTGCCGCAAATGATATACGATTACCCAAGTTTATCCATAATTTCCTGAATTCTTTTCTTCCTTGTTTCTTGTTTTTTAGCTGTTTTAACCCAGAAAATATAACGCAACTGATCGGAATTGCTTAATTTGTTAAAAGCTTGCCATAAATTAGCATTACTTTTTAAAACTTTAGCCATCTCTTCAGGAAGAATGGGCTTTGTTTTTGATGAATAGGCCTCCTCCCACCAACCACTTTGTTTGGCATCTTCAACCATCTCAAAACCTGCTTTTTCCATAAAACCCTTTTTTATCATCGCTTCTGCCCTATCTTTATTGGTCAATGACCACGGCCTACCTTTTCTCCTTGGACTAAAACGTTGTGAAAACTTTTCTTCATCATGCCCTTTCATCACACTATCAACCCATCCAAAACAAACAGCTTCTTCCATAGCTTCTTCATACGTTAAACCCTTATGTGCATGTGCTCTTTTAAACAGAAATATCCATTGTTCATTCATGTTTTTATGATGATGAAAAAGCCAGTCACGCCATTCTTCACGGCTTTGAAAAAGTAGTATGTCATGTAGTGTAGCAGACATTTACAATGTATATTATTCAAGGGTAATAGTAAGGGCAAAACCAAAACCTGTTATTTTATCCACAGCCTTTCCGGCAAGCGTATATGGCATATTGATAACCATTAAATATTGTTCTGCAGGTTCAATGGTAAAACCAACATTCAATATTCCTTCACTTATATGAGAAGGATATGGTGAAGGTTCAGGGACGCTGAAATAACTTTTACCATAATTAAATCCAACAACAGGCTGTAACCAGTTAAAAACATAATAACCAACATCTGCATTAAAGAAAATATCCAGTTCATGAACTTCAACTGTTTCCTGTGTTGTTTTTTGAAACTGTGCATCAAAGTCTAAAGAAAATTGTTCACTAAAATTGAAAGTTGAAACCAAACCACCAGCAATAAAATCACTCTCATCGTAACCAAGTCTCGCATCCAGGGTACGGTTCATTATTATTTTATTGTATCCTGCTATGGCTGAAAGTGATACTAGTTCTTTATTCATAAAGTTATATTTAGCACCTAATGATATAGCATCGGCATTAACAGGTAAAGAAAACCCAACTTCAATAATGTCCATTAGCCCATATGAAAACCGGAAACCCATTTCTGATTCTGCAATAATCTGTTCTTCAAAAAAAATATTTGTATGATCATGTAAATTACCGTCATCATCATAATATGACTTTGCCCATGACATACCAAAAGAGGGTTCAAATTCTATATTCTTGTTACCAACCACATCAGCATTTATGGTTGCAAGTTTTGATGCCGAAATTCCACCAACCTGGGCATTTAAAATTACCGAAATTGAGAATAGTATTACACCGAAAATAACTCTATTTATATTCATTCTAAATAATATTCGTTTGTAATAAATTAATTTAAAAACATTTATAATATTTATTAAACTTGTATTACAAATTAATAAACAAATTCCATTTCTCAAAATACCTATAAATGGTGATATTTCGAGTACTTATTATGTTTTTAAACATTTAGGGGACAAATAGGTTTGCGAAATATTTGCCGGTTTTGTGAAAACCTTACAATTATTCTAAATTAGGATTGATACCTTCAGATAATGAAGTGCATGCATTGTTTGACATAATTAGGGCTGCTGAAAAACACATGATTTATTTGTATACATTTAGTTATAAATTATTCTATAAAAAATTCCAAAAACGAATTTTAAACAATCTCTTAATTAAATCACAGTTGACAAGCCCTTATTAATAAACCTCTTAAAAAGAAAGCTTAAAGTAGGTAGATTCCGTGTAAAATTCTGTTAAAAACGAAAATAACGCGATCGCCGAAATTTTATTTAGAAAAACCTAAATAGTGCCTGCCCGAAAACTCCGTCTCTGATAAGAAAACGTCAAGTTCGAGGCATGCGTA
>JBNLCS010000145.1:0-4292 GCA_050303935.1 Bacteroidales bacterium | reverse complement strand
CATTGAGTATTTAGCAATGCTATTAATATTAAAATTGGGTACGTTACTGTTTTTTTCATAATCATTTTTATTTCAAAATTAGTATATACATTATATATTGTAAAATTGTATTCTACAATTCGTTTCAACAAAATTGGAAATATCGAAAAGCCTTTGTGTAATAAAGTAAGTAATATGAACATAGTTGCATAATGTTGGAATAACCAGTTAGTTTATTCAATATTTGCAAAAATTATTTTAAAAAAGAATTAAAAAATGCAAAAAAAGGGCATTCTTAAAAACAATAAAGCATTATAATCGTAAGTTTGTTATATAACCCATGTTCATTGCGTATTAAAATTTACATAAATAGGTAAATCATATTAATATTTGTAGTTTTGTTCGTGTTGGACATATTGTTTAACTAAATTTCCATGCGGAAATATGAAAGATATTAAAGAAGATAAAATTAAATATGATAGTATTGAGAAATATGGGAACGGAAGTTTACTTCACCATGGAAAGCATAACAACCGTGTATACCTAATGTACCTTCATCCGGCTGATATTAAAGGGATTTCTAAACATATTTCTGATATTGCCAGGACATACAGATATACCAAAATATGTTGTAAAATACCAGCTTGGGCTGCTCCATATTTTCTGTCAGAAGGATATTTTATTGAAGCACATATACCTGGGTATTATCAAAACAACGAAGCGGTTTTTTTTATGTCAAAGTTTCTAAACTCTGACAGGCTGATTTATGTAAATTATAATAATTTAAAAGGGTTACATTGCATATTTAAAAATAACAAGAGTATACAATCAAATGTCCCTGCCCAACCTGATAAATTCATCATACAAAAACTTGACATAAATAATGCCTTTGAAATATCAAAGGTTTTTGAAACCGTATTTAAAAGTTATCCTTTTCCCTACCACGACCCTGAATATATAAGGCATACAATGGACAACGGAAATAGTTTTTATGGTGCAATCATGAACGAAGGAATAGTTGCCGTTGCCGCAATGAAAATTAATTTACAAGATAAAAATGCAGAATTAAAAGATTTTGCCACTCTCCCCATATGTAAAAACTTAAATCTCGAAAATCAACTTCTAAAATATATGGAACAGAAATTAAATACGTTAAAAATACAAAACATTCATGAGCGGATATCTTTAAACAATATGGATTTAAATAAAACTTTTATTAAAAACAAGTATTCTTATTCAGGAACATTAATCAACAACGCACATATTGACGGTTCTATTGAAAGCATAAATGTGCTTTATAAAAGTTTGTGCAACAATGTAACTAATTAAAACTACTTTATTTTTAAAACCACTGATTTTTTATGGATTTTTATGGAATATTTAAGTCTGTTATATTTCTTTTTGTTTTATTAAACCCATTTTTAATTGTAATTTATCTGGTTGATGTTGTAAAATGCAAACCCAAAAAAGATTTTATAAAAATTCTGACCCAAGCTGGGTTTATTAGTTTTATCGTGTTTTCATTATTTGCGGTTTTAGGCGACACCATTTTTAGAAATATTTTTAACGCTAATTTTTCATCGTTTCAGATATTTGGCGGGGTGATATTCCTTTTAATTGGCATTCAGTTTGTTTTCAAAGGTGGTGCTGCCATTGAAGGGCTCCGGGGAGAATCGAAGCATGTGGCCGGTGCAATTGCCATGCCAATATTTATTGGTCCGGGCACCATTAGTTACAGTGTGATCTTAGGTGAAAAACTATCAAAAACTGAATCATTAATATCAATTGCTATAACTTTATTTCTTTGTGTTTCCATTTTATTCATACTGAAATCAGTATATGATAAAATTCATCAAAAGAAGGAATATCTTGTAGAACAATACATAGATATTGCCGGAAGAATAACAGCGCTTTTAATTGGGACCATTTCTATTGAAATGATCATGAAGGGAACAAGCGAATGGATTAAATATTTTTAATATGCATTGGATCGACTACACTATATTTATAATTTACTTATTTGCCATGCTCGGTGTGGGCTTTTTCTTTTTAAAAAGAAATAAAACAACCGATGATTACTATGTAGGTGGAAGGAATATGGGAAGTATGCACATTGGATTATCCGTTGTAGCTACAGATGTTGGAGGTGGGTTTTCCATAGGTCTTGGCGGATTGGGTTTTACCATAGGTTTATCGGGAAGTTGGTTACTGTTTACGGGATTGCTCGGTGCCTGGTTAAGTGGGGTATTTTTAATACCTAAAGTTTACGAAATAGCCAGGAAAAAAGGGTTTCTTACTTTCCCTGAGTTCTTAAAATCTGTTTTTAATAAAAAAGTAGCCATAATTGCCGGGATTATCTCTGCCATTGGTTATCTTGGTTTTACAAGCTCACAAATTTTAGCAGGGGCAAAGCTAGCATCATCAACCATAAGCGACTTAAGTTTAAACAAGGCCGTTTTAATTATGGGGATTATTGCCATTGGTTATACAGTTTTAGGAGGTTTGAAAGCCGTAATATATACGGATACTATTCAATGGATCGTTCTGATGGCTGGATTGATCCTGGTTGCCATACCATTGTCTTATACCAAAATTGGTGGTATGGAAGCTTTAAAAAACCATTTGGGACCCGCCTATTTGAGCCTATCTAATATAACCTGGCAACAAGTTATCAACTGGATGTTTACCATTATTCCCATATGGTTTATCGGGATGACCTTGTATCAAAGAATTTATGCTTCGAAGGACCAAAAAACTGCACAGCGGGGATGGTTTATTGCCGGATTATTTGAATATCCAGTCATGGCATTTATGGGCGTAATTTTGGGGATGTTTGCACGTGTAGCCTTCGATATGGACATGTTTCCCGGTTATCAGGGTTCAATGCCTGATGAAGAGCTTGGATTACCATTACTGCTAAAAAACATTTTACCGGTTGGTATGCTTGGCATCGTGTTATCCGCTTATTTTTCAGCCATCATGTCTACTGCCGATAGTTGTTTAATGGCTTCTTCTGGTAATTTGCTAACAGATGTATTTAATCTGCACAACAAAAAAAATAATTTACGTCTATCACAATTGTTTACGCTTATTGTCGGGGCCATTGCTCTTTATATAGCGCTTAAAATGGAAGATGTGTTGGAATTAATGTTAGATTCCTATTCCGTTATGGTTTCGGGGTTGTTTGTTCCCGTATTAGCTGCCATTTTTACTAAAAAGCCGGATCCAACTGCTGCTTTATTATCAATGATTGGAGGCGGAATAACAATTCTAACCCTCTCAATTCTCAATATCCAATTACCTTTTAAACTGGATCATAATATCCTGGGAATAACAATATCTTTAAGTACTTACCTTTCTGTTTATATTATCAGAAAAATGCTCAGATAAATAAGTACTACAATTCATTGATATTCCATTCATCATACCATTTTAGGTATGGTAATCCATTTTTATTAAATTTAACAGGTAACCAGATATATTTTCCATCAATGGGATTTTTTGGAAACCATCGGTCAGCCATAAATATAAATTTGTTTTCTTTTACCTGAAGAACGAAGGTACTTTGTGAGAAAAAGGTTTTTTCGGCGTTTTCCCCAATACATGGATTTCCAACATATTCCCATGTCCCGGATATTGAATCAGCCATAAGTAATCTTGCGGCATTGGGTTCCCACCCAGTACATCCAGAGGTGATCATACAATACTTATTATTTATTTCGAACATAGTAGGTGCTTCGTTGTGCCCGGCTGGTAAAACGCGATAAAAGGTATCTGTAAAGCCAAGATAATCATCGGTAAGCAAGGATATATGCAAGGTGAGGTTTTCTTCAGCAGCATGAATATGATACGCCTTATTATCCTTGTCAACATACACAGTCATATCCCTGCTCATTTGCCCGTTTTCAAAATCACGATGTAAGAAAAGGCCTTTTTTAACTTCATCCAGCCATTCCTCACTCCAGGGTTCCAACTTATTAGCTTGATATTTTTTAGTTTTTAAACTATCAGGATAACCAACAGGCCACATTCCGGCATTGGGACGATATGTTTTTTTCAAATTATATGGACCTACCACATTTTTGCTGGTTGCCACGGCAGTAAGTGCACTTGAATAACCTTCTTTTCTTTTTTCAAGATGAAACCACATAACATACGTCTGTGTTTTTTCATTAAACACTACCTTAGGCCTTTCAATTACGCATCCTCTTGTAATTAAGTGTGTTGTATCATTTTCGTCCACTTTTAATGCAATACCTTCATCTTTCCACTGAATAAGGTTTTTTGAAGAATAGCAATGAACCCCAACCTGG
>JBNLCS010000144.1:0-6885 GCA_050303935.1 Bacteroidales bacterium | reverse complement strand
CCTGTTCCTTCTTTTTTACAAGGCTTTCTCTCTCTTTGTTAATAGCTGCTACTTTTTTCTGAAAAGTATTCCAAGCACTATTTATTTCACTTCCTTTAAAAAAAAGTGCGCCATTTACATCTGCTGTATCTGTTTCCAGGTAAAACTCCTGGTCTTTGTCCAGGAAGAAATCAAAATAAGTACCGTTGAAATAAAGGAAATACATACCTCCGGGATATTTTTCCTTACCTTTAAATACCCCTTGCCCTTTTATGTCAACAGTAGCGGTATCATCAGGAATAAGGGATGAAGTAAAATGATGGCCTAATATAACAACAGTATCGCTTAAACCATTTATTTTAAACTTTATTTCGTGCCCTTGAGAGAAAAGTAATGCCGAGGGGAGTAGCATTGTCAAAACCAGATACTTGAGCTGTAATTTCATAAGCATTGATATTTAAAATTCTTTAAAGTTTTCATAAATCCCACATGCTTGTAATTCAGCATGCAAAAATAATCATTTATACGGCATTTTTACGGTAAGGCTTCATATTATTTGTTAATGAAATTTAAAATCAATATTTCCATTTATTTGCAATATAAACGAGTGATAACATTATTGGTACTTCTACTAATACGCCAACAACTGTAACCAGGGCAGCCGGTGAATGTAACCCGAACAAAGAGATAGCCACAGCCACGGCCAGTTCAAAAAAGTTACTGGCCCCAATCATAGCTGCCGGGGAACAAACAGAATGTACAAGCTTCATTTTTCTGCCCGCGAACCATGCAAGGAAAAAAATAAAATATGTTTGAATAACTAAAGGAATTGCTATTAACAAAATAATAACAGGTTTTTTCAGAATGTTGTTTCCCTGGAAAGCAAATAAAAGAATTAATGTAACTAACAGGGCTATTATTGACACAGGTTTTAACTTTCTTAATAAAACCTGTTTAAACCATACTTCACCCTTTTTTCTAATCAATATTCTGTTGGATAAATAGCCGGCCAACAAAGGGATTACCACAAAAATGATAATGCTGGCAAATAATGTATCGTAAGGAATGGATACATTCGTAATACCTAATAATAATCCAACAATAGGAACAAATGCTACAAGAATAATGAGATCGTTGACAGAAACCTGGACCAATGTGTAATTGGCATCTCCATTTGTAAGATAGCTCCAGACAAACACCATAGCTGTGCAAGGCGCTGCACCAAGTAAAATAGCTCCGGCAATATATTCTCCGGCCATTTCAGGATTGATTACAGAAGCATAAATCTTACTGAAAAAAATCCAGGCAAAAAATGCCATGGTGAATGGTTTGACCAACCAGTTCACAATAACTGTAAGAATGATGCCTTTAGGTTTTTTGCCAACATTTTTTATACTCGTAAAATCTACTTGTAACATCATGGGGTAGATCATCATCCAAATTAACACGGCTACCGGAATGTTTACGTTGAATACCTCGAAAGAGCTTAATATATTTATTTTTTCACCTGCAAGCTTCCCAATTCCAATACCCGCAGCTATGCAAAGTATAACCCACAATGTCAAATAGTTTTCGAATATGCCCAATCTTTTTTTTTTCATACAAATTATTTTTTTGCCGAAATTGTTAAACTATTGATTCCCATGCCTGATTTTTTCACCATCTCTATTTCCTTTGTTGAAAGATAATTACGTAATATATCATCAGGTATGTTTACCCTGTTTTCTTTGTCAACAACTATTTTTATAAAACCTGATTGTTGAATAATGTCAATGTAATCTTCCTGTTGCAATGCACCGGAAACGCAACCAACATACATTTCGGCAGCAGTTTTTATTTTTTCAGGTAAAATTCCGTTTAAAACAACATCAGAAATGCAGAAGTGCCCACCTTTTTTAAGGACCCGGTATATTTCGCTATACGCTTTTTTCTTATCGGGCACAAGGTTAAGCACACAATTGCTGATCACAACATCAAATGTACCTGATGGCAATGGCATGTTTTCAATGTCCCCTTTAACAAATTCAATATTTTTAAAACCTGTTTTTTGTAGGTTTGTATTTGCTTTTTCTATCATTTCATCGGTAAAATCAATTCCTGTAACCTTTCCTGATTCCCCTGTTAAAGAACGGGCAACAAAGCAGTCGTTACCGGCACCACTTCCCAAATCAAGAATATGGTCCCCTTTTTTTATTGCTGCAAAATGGGTTGGAATACCACAGCCTAATCCAAGATCGGCATCCTGAACGTAGCCGTCAATATCAGAATAATTTTCGCTAAAAATTTTAAAATCAACTGATTCGCAACAATTGGTGCCCCCACAGCATGATTTTTCATTAAATACTTTGGGTTGATTGGCTATTTTCCCGTATTTATCCTGTACAATTAATTTTAACTCGTTTGGTTCCATTTTAATATTTTAATTATTAATAATTGTGTTTAAAATTTGAGATGAACTCTTAACAAGAGCAGCACAAACGGTGTTAAATTTGTTTTTTTCTAGTGCTTTTTTCAAGCCTTCCGGTGTTGATAGATCATAACCTAATAATGATTTACAATAAAGGCTTTTGTGTTTTTCAATAAATATCCGGTCAAATTGGTTTATTTTTTCAAGGGTGTTTTTTTTGGCCAAGTTATCGTTGGTTTTTGATTTGCCATATTTTAATCCAATGGCCATATAAGCACCTGAAACAGCACCGCATATTTCACCTTTTTGGGCAATGCCCGATCCAAAACCTGTTGTTAATTTAAGGGCAACGTCTTCTTCCAATCCCAATGATGGGGCAAAGGCGGTTAGAACAGATTGTGCACAATTAAAATCATTTGAAAAATATTTTTCGGCTGAAGAAACCGGTCCGTTAATAAACGAGAGTTGCATACAGCTCGCTTCTGATGGGCAACTTTCTTTAAACATTAATGAAGAAGAAATACCTTCAGGTACTTTATCACGTTCTGTATTATGCCATCCTTTTTTTTGGAAAAAAGATGGTGCCGTGGTAGTTAATAAATAGAGATTATTTAGCTTTTTTGATTTTGCATGGTTTATAACAAAATCATATATAGCGGTCCCGTATCCTTTACTTCTGAAATCATTTTTTACGGCAAGCGACCTAAAAATCGAAGCGTCTGAATATGTTTCCAGTCCTGCAACAGCTATCAGTTCGTTATTCAGGTATAGGCCAAAAAATTCCTGGTTACACTGTTGAATATCGTTTGCCGGCAAATCACATTGAATTAGTAACTCCTGTACCAGGTTTATGTTTGTTTTCTGGATCTTTGCTATTTTCATATTATAAGGATGGTTTAAAGTTATCAAGATACAGTTTGTAAAATTTTAATTTAATCTCATCACGCACCCGAATGAATTCACTTTTTATAAATTCAGGTGAACCTACAGCATGAGAAGGGTCATCAAAACCAATATGTAACCTGTTTTTTACTTTTCCTATAAATGCCGGACAACTTTCGTTAGCACCACCGCAAACGGTTATTACATAGTCCCATTCTTCATTCAGGTATTTATTCACAGGGTCGGAAGTATGGTGACTGATGTCGATACCAACTTCCTTCATTACTTCCACTGCCCCGGGGTTTAATTTTCCTGATGCTTCGGTACCTGCCGATTCAACTTGCAACCTGTTATCAAATGATTTTAAGAAGCCGTGTGCCATTTGGCTCCGGCAACTGTTACCTGTACAAAGTATTAGTATTTTCATTTATTTAATGTATTGATGAATTGATTATTAGATGTGTTGATTATTTAATCTGCTTGTATATATTATTTTGGTCAATAGTTTTTGTATTGATAATAATGCTTCTTCCAGGCCTGTTGGAGTTGGGTATGATTTTGCTTTTTTACACAGTTTTAACCAATATTCTGTTTCATTGGCTTCTTTCGCTGAAATTTTAAGTTTATGAATAAAATCGGCCCTGCTTTCTGCATTTTGAGCTTCATTAATATTTGCCCCAATTGATGTTCCTGATTTAAGTAATTGTTTCGAGATAACAAATTTCCTCTTTTCTTCCAGAAGTTCAGTATATTCAATTATCTGAATAGCAAAATCAAAACTTAATTCCAATATAATATTTTTCGAATTTTGCATGGATGTAAATATTTTTTGTTAAAGCATTTTTATAGATCAGGCAATTGGCACATCAAACAATCAACACATCAACACATCAATCTCCACCATAAATTTATTTAGCTGCTTTCTAATGAAATCGATTTTGTTGGGATTTAGGCAATAGTTTGTTTTTGCACCTTCTATTTCACCCCGTATCAGGCCAAGGTTTTTCAATTCTTTTAAATGCTGATTTACAGTAGTACGGCTCAGGGGTAATTCATTGGATATATCACCTGAAATACACATTTTGGTTTCAGCCAGGTATTTTAAGATGGACAAACGTGCAGGATGCCCCAAGGTCTTGAAAATATTAGCCAGATCTTGTAGTTCAGTACTAAATAGTTCAACTTTTGTCATAACCATACAATTTATGACGTAAATTTACGTCAAATATTGCAAAAATGACGTTTTTTTACGACATATTTTTTGGATCACGATATACTCACTATTTTTGGGAAAAAGATGGCGTGTTTATTCTTGACATTTTTAATACAGTCCAGGAAAGGTTAAGGACCACTTAAATCACCCATGTTTTTCGAAACATTAAAGATATAATCACCCAAACGTTCACATTTGTTTAAAATATCACTGTACATTATTCCTGCCTCATATTTGTAATCCCTTTCACTTCCTGTTTTCATCTGTTTTTTATGAAAATCTTTTCGCAATTTGTTAATTTGTTTTTCAATTCTCAATGCTCTGTCAATGTCTGCTTCTTCATATTCTTTTGAGAGGTTGGCCAACATTACTGCAAAACTTTCATTAAGCAGGTCAAACATTTGCCTTATATTATTTCTTATGTCTTGCGTAAACCAGATTTTCTTTTTTCGTTTTTTCCGAAGGCTTTTGGCCATGTTAAACTGGATATCACAAATGTTTTCGAGTTCATCAACCAGTTTCATCATGGCTCTAATTTTCATTGAGCTTTCAACGCTCAATTCCCCTTCAGACAACCTGGTCAGATATTTTGTAATTTTATGTTCAGCGGCATCACTTTCTTTTTCAATATGTTTGATTTCAGAGTACATGTGTTGAAATGCTTCTTCATTAATTTCAAAAAAAAGGTTTTTTAATTGCTTAAACATTTCATCGGTTTTTTTGCCATAAGCCTGTATTTCCTTTGTTACTTGAAGGATCGACAATTCGGATGTTGACAGAATTCCTGTTTTCATGAAAGTAAGTTCAGAACGTTCATCCCCCTCCTCTTCTTTTTTGAAGATTTTATAGGTCAGTTTAATAATATAATTAATGAACCTGTATAAAACCACAGCAATTGTAACATTAAATGCTGAATGAAATATGGCTAATGCCATGGGGACACTTTCGGAATTTAGTAGTGGTGAATCATTATTAAAATACACCATACTGCTATCAATTCCTTTTACAATGAGAGGAAGGAAAGGTGTAAAAATAAGAATACCAATAAGGTTAAAAAAAACATGGAACATTGCAGCCCTTTTAGCCGGTTTGTTGGCCATCATAGACGCAATTAAAGCTGTTACAGTGGTACCGAGGTTTTCACCTAGTACCATGGCGGTGGCATATTCAAGTCCGATCAGGCCTTTGGCACACATAACAATGGTTAATGTAGTGGCCACGCTTGATGATTGTATTATTGCAGTGATAATAAAGCCCAGAACAATAAATAACAAGGTTGAGATGAAGCCGTGATCTGTTAGGTTGGCTGTTATTTCGAAAAGCCTGGGATTGCTGTTTATGTCGGGAAATACATTTTTAATAAATTCAAGACTTATGAAAATGAGGGCAAAGCCAATAACAAACTCACTCCAGTATTTCAAGGATTTTTTTGAAGAAAAATAAAATGGAAAAGCGATACCTATTAATGGTAAGGTGATAAGTTGGATATTAAATTTAAAACCAAATATAACCACCAGCCAGGCTGTAATAGTGGTCCCAATGTTTGCCCCAATAATTAAACCTGCAGAACCCTGTAGTGAAATTAAACCTGCATTTACAAAGCTGACAACCATGATGGTAGTAGCTGATGATGATTGTATCCCTCCTGTGATTAACGTTCCTGAGAATATTGCACTAAGGCGGTTTCTGGTAATTGCTGAAAGTTTTCGTCGAAGCCCCAGGCCAGCAGCTTTTTGCAGGGATTCGCTCATCACCCGCATGCCAAACATAAAAAGGCCAATAGAACCAAAAAGGGTTAATATGATTAGAATTAGATTCATAAAACAAATTGCAATATGCAATGAAACAATGACAAACGTGTTAATTCAGGTTTAACAATGGTTAACCATATATTAATTTTTTATTTTTTTCGTAATATAATTTGCAGTTTTTCAGTATATTGCGCTGGTGAGGATGCAGATTACTAAATTTATCGGATAAAATATACCTTAATTAAGTGTATTTTTAAGTTAAAATTTTATTTATGCTTGATTATAGAAGTTGTAAGGAAAGGATTGAGAAAGAAATAGAATCACTGCAATTAAACCAATCCCCCCATGAGTTGTACGAACCTATAAAATACGTATTGGCAATTGGTGGCAAACGTATAAGGCCAAGTTTGTTAATTCTCGCATGTGAAATGTTTGGCAACAACATAGAACAATCGATAAAACCGGCTTTGTCTATTGAGGTTTTTCATAATTTCACCCTGCTGCATGATGATATTATGGATAATGCTGTTTTACGACGTAACCATCCTGCTGTCCATGTAAAATGGGACACCAATGTGGCCATACTTTCTGGCGATGCCATGATTACAAAATCATATGAGTTATTGTCAGAAACAAACCCATCCTGCCTGCAA
>JBNLCS010000143.1:0-9221 GCA_050303935.1 Bacteroidales bacterium | reverse complement strand
ACACACATATGGTGAAATTACATTATGCGAGCCCGTTTCTTCAGAAAGGATATACTACTGAAGCTGTTTGTTGCGCTGATGTGGTTATATCAGATGAAGATGGGAATGAATATCTGCTCAAAGAATTGGGAGACGGAAACTATACAACAAAAAAAGGTGAACTAACCGGAGAGGTGGGAAAAACCTACAAACTATCAGTAAAACTAGAGGATGGACGAGTTTTTGAATCAGAACCACAGACTATGCCGGTGCCAATAACAAATTTCGAGATAGAAGGTGAACTTGGGTATATGACAACCATAATGAAAGATGCACAAGGAAATATTATCGAACAGGAAATGGAAGGGGTATTCTTAAAAATGAATGTAACAGACAATAACCAGGCCCTTTTTAAGATAGTCCCTTTTTATATTGAACAATCTGTTTACCAATTGACAATAGTACCCCCGCAATCTTCTCCGTTCATTTATTGCGTTGAAAGAAAAGCCATTAAAAATACACCAAGAATTGAACGAAGTATTGAAAAAAATAACAAACATTACATTCGAAATTTCGATTTGGGCTTTGTGCCATACATGTATGACCATATTGAGAAAACTGATACAACTGAAGCGCCCAAACTTAACGGATGGATTGTAATTTTTGACATATATAACCTTACAAAAAATGTGTATTTGTTTTACGAAGATATGAAGGAACAGTTAAATGCAAATAACTATGTTTTTGACCCAATACCTTCTCAAATGCAGGGTAACTTAACCTGTACTTCCCATCCTGATCAATTGGTGACAGGAAATTTCGAGGTAAGTGCACACACCAGGGCCTATGTGGCCTTTAATAAAATAAATGACAGCATCATTAAAAAAACGCTTGACTCCTATATAATACCTGAAAGGGATAGCTGTTCAATAGAAATAGTCCCTGATTACTGGGTTGACATTTATTAGTACAAACAATGATTATAAAAAAGAGAAATACACACAACGTTTTATTAAAATTATATGCCTTTTTATTCTTTTCTGTTATCGCTTATAGTCAGGATACTTACATCTCCGAATGTTTAACTGACAATTATGAAAAAGTATTTTTACACATGAATAACCATGTGTTTACAACTGGATCAAACATTGATTTTAAGGCGTATGTGTATAATGGATTTAGTCATACGTTAAGCAATAAGAGTAAGGTCTTGTATTTTGAAGTTTCCAACCCTGAAAAAACATATCTACATTGGCGTTCCAATATAAACCAGGGCATTTGTTATGGCTCAATAAGGATTCCCGACTCTATACCAAGTGGTAAATATATTTTACGGTCATATACCAACTGGAACAGAAACTTCGATAACAATTATTTGTATAGTAAAGAAATTATTATAAGCAATTTAACCGATATTGAGAAAAAAGAAATTAATTATTTACAAGAAAAAATAGTACCCCCGCCAATTGAGGTTTTTCCTGAAGGTGGACGAATAATGACGGGTATCACAAATAATATTGCCATATCGGGGCTGGAAAAGAATAAAAAGTATACGCTACATGATAATAATCACCATTTCATTAAACATATTTCTTCGAATAAGAACGGGAATGCATTTTTTGAATTGTTCACTCAACCGGGAATTTCCTATTACATAAATGACAGCATAAATACCGGTGCAAATAATATTTTTATCCATCCAAAGGACAAAGGAACCGGATTATATTCAACTATTACTGATCGTGAACTATTAATCCGTGTTTTTAATTCTCCTTCACCAATGAATACCATAAATGATGCCCGGTTGGTTATCCGAAATAAGGGAATTGTTGTTGAATCAATGCAAATACATTTAAAAAGCAACCTGAATACTTTTCGATACGAAAAAAACAAATTTTCTGCCGGTTTGTATCATTTAGCTTTATATGACCTGAATACTAAATTATTAAATGAAAAACTATTTTATATTAATCCGAATGATATTAATCCGGAAATTATTCTTAATGAAGGCAAGGCCCGGTTAACCAGACGCGAAACAGCCAAACTATCAATTGAAATTAATGATCTTGGACCAGGTGAAACAGCAAATTTTTCAATCGCAATAAGCGAAACGGATTCCATTTTCCCGGAAAATAACAATAATATTAATTATTATACTTACGTAAATAGTGAAATAAATACGGATAATATTCCTGAGGATTTCAGTGAAAAATCAATAAATTCTTTTTTACAAATAATCCCCCCAGATAAACTCATATGGAATGAAAATAACATCAAGGGCAAAAATTATACGTATTTTTTAGAAGATCAAGGGTATATATTGTGTGGAAAAGTAACAAATAGATTTACAAAAAGACCTTTACGGAATACAACCATTTGTTTATCGGTAAATAGTGACCAGGCCAATTTGAAATATGCCGTTTCTAATAATGAAGGCATATTTTATTTTCACCTTGAAGAAGCCCTTAACAACAAAAGGTTGTTTTTGCAGGTTTACAACCACACTATTAAACATTCTGATATACTATGGGAATTGTTCCCCAAAGATGTTTTAAATTCAACACAAGCTTTAAAAAGAAGCTTTTCAGATGAAGAAGTAAAATTCCTTAATTACAAGAATAAAATTCAGATAAGCAATTCTGTTTTTTTTCCTGAAAACTCAAATCAACCTAATGAAAAAGATACACTGTTAAGCGACCTGCATTATTTTAAACCAGACTATACCGTTTACCCGGATGAATATATACCATTAAAAGATTTTACCGAAATTTCACAAAATATTCTTCCGGTTGTTCGTTACAGGTTCAATAAAAAAACGAATGAATTCAGTGCTAATATTTACGATCCGGATAATCACATAATATTTGAAGAACAAGCTACCGTTTTTTTAAATGGGATCATCCTAAAAGATCTTTCAATTATTAAAGACATGGGAACCGATGAAATTGAAAAAATAGAGGTAATTACTACCAAAGTATATTACGGGGATATGGAATTTTATGGCACGGTAAACATTTTTACCAAAAATAAAGATATAGCCCAACATTATATTGAAGAAAATTCGTTAACATTTGATAACAAAGTAGTTCCTATTTATTTTAACGAAAATAATTATTTGAAAAATAATTTAGATAATCTTCCTGATCTCAGACAAACATTATATTGGGACCCGAATGTTACTGTTAAAAAGAATGAAAATATTCAAGTTTCATTCATTACATCGGATATTTCGGGCGATTATGTTGTGAGGTTAAATGGCATTACATCCGGCGGAAGGTTCATAAATAATGAAATATATTTTAAAGTTATCCATTAAATATGAGGCGTAAACTATTTCTGATAACCCTATTATTTACACATATTTTATTCTCGCAAAAAACAGAATTAAATAATTGTGAACCAGATCTAAAAGATGAAATATATGCGAGCCATCTAATGGGGCGTATGTTTATTGATAATCATGTACACCTTAAACAACAATATTACAATGCATGGCAGAATGGTGAGGTAATCCTTAAAAATGGCAAAAGGATAGCAAATGTGAATATACGTTATAATGGTTTTTTAGATGAACTTTTATGGGTAAGGGACAAAGATCATCAGGCAGTTATTGTGGATAAAAGCAATGTTTCAGGGTTCATTTTAAAAAATGAAGTGCAACCAGATATTTATTTTAAAAAAATAGAAACACAGGAACTCCAAATTCCTGAAAAAGAAGATATTTATGTTCAGATATTAACAAAAGGGACATTTACTATTTATGCATTTCGAAAGATTGGTTATTACACGTACACAGATGAAATGTTTGAAGACTTTTATTACATTGTAGAACATAATGGCAAAAAACAAAAGATACTTCCCCGGAGAAGTTTGGTAAAAAAGGCATTTCCAAATTATAAGGAAGAAATAAAAAACACATTGCATTCAAATTTTTTAATGATTAGGAATGAACACGATTTTGTGAGATTATTCTCGATACTAAATGAGAAAATTCAATCGTCGGGTGAAGATTATTCTAGATAACCTAGTTCTTTGGCTGCAATTATAAATTTGGCATGTGACCAACAAAGCGGTGAAACAGAAACCTGGTATTCATTATCGAAAACTTGTTCGGGAATAAAATCTGAACCCATGTCGTCTACTACCTTCCTGAAATAGATATCTGCTTTTTCTTTTTCTCCCAGTTTAACAAGTGCAATGCTTATCCAGAAATTTAACAATGGCCAGTAACCGGCCCCTTTTCTGCGATGAATATTCTTATTATACATCCAGCCATCATATTCGTCATGCTCATATCTGTAAACACCATTGTTTTTTACCAAGTGTTTTTCAATTGAACCTATTATTTGTTCACGAATACCTTCGCTGATACCATCAATATTAAATGGCCAGATAAGGCCAAGAAGCGAAGCATCAATCCTTTCATCATTCATTTTTCCAAAGGAGCGTCCAACGAATTTTTTAACTGCTATTTCAAGATTACCCGCGATTTCATCTGCTGTTTTTTTCCACGATTCATTTTGCTTTAATTCATACGCTGCCATTAATCCCTGGTAAACCGCTGCCAATGAGTAAAAAAAGTTTTCTTTCAAATCGGGAAAACATAATCTTTCTTCCCATAAATCTTCGCTAACCAAACAAAAATGATCTTTTGACCATACCTGGGAAATCCCATCAGCCGATTTCACAATAAGGCGGTCGTATTTTTTTTTAATACTGCTATTTTCTTTGGCCAACTGACATACTGCCCATAACAAGGTGCCTGTTTGATCAGGTTGAAAGTTATGCGCTGCCTGCTTGCCACTGATGTAATATTTTTCGTAAAAAATTCCTTTTTGTTCCCACCCCTCTGCTTTCATGCACCAGTTAAAAAAATTATCTGCAATATCCATTTTCAACAAACTGGAAGCATAGCAAATAAAGGCCCCGTCACGTGGCCATACAAACTTATAGTTTTTGGCATCTTTAGGAAAATAACTCTGAAAAGAATTTGCTGCAACAATTGCCCCCCCAGGAAACACGCAATCTTTGAAAACCTTTTTTGAAGTTTCAGAAATTGCTTTTATTCGTTTTTCATAATCCATTTAACAACCTGTAAATAAATTTTTCTTTAAAATGTTGTGAAATTGTAAAATATATTCTTATAAAACAAAAGATTTTCACCCTTCAAACATGTTAGAGACTGGTCAAGAATTAAAAAATATTCCAATAGAGGCTATTATTGTTGTTATTATAACCAATGTTTTAAATAATTTCTCAGGTATTTTTTTCACAATTTTAATTCCTGTGAAAACCCCAAGTAAAACAGCAGGAAAAACAGTTAGGTCGAAAAGGAAGGTGTTACTATTTATCGTATGCCACGAGAATATATGAAAGGGAACCTTAAAAACATTAACGATAAGAAAAAACCACGCCCCGGTGCCAATAAATTTATTTTTGGGCATGCGCATCGATAAAAGATATAATGCCATGACAGGTCCGGCTGAGTTTCCAATCATGGTGGTGAAACCACCTACCAAACCCAATATGGCAGCAAACCACCAATAGTCAGGTATTTCAATATTTTTGCCTATTAAATCCTGCCATGCCATAAGAATTATACCGGAAACTACTACAATTGACAAAACCTTTGAAAAAGTATCCTCAGAAAAAATTTTACCAAAATAAACACCAAGTAATATTCCTGCGATTGCCCAGGGTAAAAGTTTTAAAACATGGTTCCATTGTGCATGACGATTATAATATTTTACTGCGAAAACATCTGCCATTATTAATATTATCAACAAATATCCTGTTGAGCTACGTGCTGAAAACACATATGCCATTAACGGTACTACGGCCAATCCCACTCCCGGCACACCTGTCTTTGACATTCCAATAAAAACTCCACATACAAGTACCAGTAAATATAATTTTACAGATAAAAATTCAGGAAATATAAAACCCATAGAATACTTTTTTTATTGAGTAATGCCTCGATAAGAATTGCAAGTGATCAAATAAATTATGACTAATTACACCTTATTTTTTACACATTCTATTTTTCTTGCTAAAATTCTTCAGATCAATTATTATCTGCAAACCATCTTGTAAGGATATCTTTCACCGTTTCCATACTTACCGGTTTAACCAGATAATCGTTCATTCCAACCGATCGGGCTTTTCCTTCAGCATCTTTCCGGGTACTGGCGGTCATGGCAACAATCGGGAATGTATGTCCCTGGCCCCGAAGCTCCACTGTTGTTTCCAGCCCGTCTTTTCCAGGCATCACAAGGTCAAGGAACACGATGTCAAATTTATGCACGTTTACTTTTTCAATTACTTCGTTACCATCCCGGGCAATTTCAATTTTATAGCCCAGGTTTGCAAATAAAGTTTGTGCTACCTTTTGGTTTATTATATTATCTTCTGCAACTAATATTGCCAGATTTTTTGGCAATTGTCTAACCTTTTGTATTGATTTATCGGATATATTTTTAAAGTTGTCTTTAATAATGTTTAAAATTTCGCTGTAATTGTATGGTTTAACAATGTAATAATCAGCCCCCATCCTCCTGCTTTTTACATAATTCCCTTTTTTATTGTTTGAGCTTAACACTGCAATTACGTGTTCATTTACAACTTTATTTTCATATAATTTCTTTAATGGTTGAAATCCGTCAAATGTAATGTTATCCCTAATTAATACAATATGAAATGCTGATCGTGAATCATTTAACAAAGCACTGGTCAACTCCATGATAGCTTCATCCTTTGCCCGGCAATATACGTTTATACCTAGTTTTTCAAACTGGCCCAGCACATTTTCCTCGTAAATACCATTTTTATTAATTAGTAACAAATTTATTTCGTTATACCCATTAATGTGATCAAAATTGAAATTTTTATCGAGTTTTTCATTACTAAATGCTTCTATGGTAAAAGAGAATTTTGAACCAGGATATTTTTTATTTACTGAAATCGATGAAGGGCTTTCAACCCATATTTCCCCATTCATGAGGTCAACCAGTTGCTTGCATATGGTTGTTCCTAAGCCCGTGCCACCATATTGTCGTGAAGTGGAACCTTCTGCCTGGGTAAATGAATTAAAAATGGTTTCAATTTTATCTTTAGGAATGCCTATACCAGTATCTTCAACCGCAAATAACAAAGTTATGTTACCTGAATATTCTTCAACCTGGCTAACAGTGATCAATATTTTACCTTCGTGGGTAAATTTGACAGCATTCCCTACCAAATTTGATATAACCTGACGTAACCGGAATGGATCTCCCAATATACTATCATGAACACCTTCGGTCAACTTATACTCAATGGCAACATTTTTTTCTTCGGCAATAGGTTTGAAAAGGTCCAAGGTAAGCCTTATCTCGTCACTAAGCTTAAATGGTAGCTCTTCCAACTGCATCTTACCTGCTTCAATCTTTGAAAAATCAAGGATATCGTTAATTATGGCCAACAAAAGATCTGCTGATTTCTTGATAATTTTGACAAAATCTTTTTGTTGATCATTCAAGTCTTGTCTCATTAGCGCATCCGTCATGCCAATTATCCCATTCATAGGTGTACGTATTTCATGGCTCATTTTGGCCAGAAAATCAGATTTGGCATTATTTGCCGTGGCTTCTTGTTTCCTTGACCTCTCAAGGGGCGTGACATCTATAAATGCCTCCATTGTGAGTGACTGGTTGCCTATTTGAAGAGGGACCTCTTTTTTATATAAAACTATCTCCGTTTCGTCTTTTTCATAATAAATAAACTGTTGTGATTCAAAAACACTTTCGTTGTTATCACTTTCCCCCGGTATTAAAAAACGTTCAGTAATATTTTTACCAATAAGGGTATCATCGGTTTCCAGAAACAACAAGTCTGAGGCTGTTTTATTTATTGTTTTAATGGTTTTGTCTTGGTTAACAATTATTAAACCGATGGGAAGGCTTTCAATTATATTTGTTAATTCATCCAGCCTGGTATTGATTTCTGAAGTATGCCGATCTTTGTTTCTTACTATCCTTAAAAAGAACAATATCGTAAAAACCAGCAATACAAAGCTAATAGCACTTATAATAATGGTGTTTCTGATTATTTGTTTCAGAAATTCATCGGTCCTTAACGAAAACACAATTCCAAAATCTTTTTTTAGAAGCCTTACAGGATACCATGCCGAAATAACTTCTTCTTTTTCTCCATCCAGGTATATTTCATGGTTTAAGAAATCCTCATGTCCTTGTAAAACTTTTGAAGTAATTTCAGCTTTTGAACCAATAGCCAGAGAATCACTTGTAAGGTTTTGTGATATAACATTACCTTCATTGTCAATCAACCATTGCCATAAAGAATTCCCAAGATAATATTGTTGAAAAACAGCATCAAAATATTCCCTGAATTTTAGCTGGATTTGTACATTTATTATTGCCTCATTGTCTTGAAAATAAGGTACGCTATAATAAAACACTCCCCTTTCTGAAAACAGGTCTTCTTTTTCCAAGAGTTTTCGTCGTCTTTGCGAGATATAGTGATCTGTGATAAAATTTTCTTTAACATCGCGGTAAATGCTGTAAACATTGTTTTTATTATCAAACACTTTAATATTATCGATCAAGTTATCGTATTTTGTGTAAAATACTTCTATGCGCCTTAATCCCTCAGAAATATCACTTATGAATATCTTTGTAAGATCATCTGAAAATAATATCCCGTTGATATCACTTTCAAAACCTGATCCGGTCCGTTCAATGTTCACGCCACAAACGTTTACCTGTTTCTGGATCAACTCCTTCTGAAAATAAAGTTGCTGTTTATATATTTCTGTATAGAAATATATATTTATCGCAATAATTATTACAACAACAATAGATACTAAAAAATAAATTTTCTTCATTCCTTTACAGGCAGGCCTCCTACCTTAACAAATTTTACGTTGAAAATTCCAGATTTACCAGCACACTTCTTATAAAAATATAAAATTATACGCAATGCGAATGGCTAAAATATAAAAAATACAGGAACCGTAACAAAATTTGTCCATGAGTTATGATGTAATCATCATTTTTTTGAATATGGACTACCTCGCAGCAGGATAATAAGGTATCAAAATCGGAATAAGTTCAACGTATACATTCCAGTAAACTAAGTTTTTGAAATACAAATTTTAAACGTTTATTAGTTTAAGAGACTGTTTAAATTTCATCCTTAAGTTTTTTTACCTGCCTATGTCGGCAGACAGGTGCGTCTTTTTGTCC
>JBNLCS010000142.1:0-7150 GCA_050303935.1 Bacteroidales bacterium | reverse complement strand
ATTTTGATATGAATGTTGGTGGTCTTGAAGATGGCTTAGGTACCCAAGAAGGCAAAGGCCATTACCAGGTTGCAGGTTTAGCCAATAACGGAGTAAACTCTTGGGGATCAAAATCTTCATTTGCCTACAGAAAAGATGGCTCCAATTACATTAAAGAAGTATTTGTTAGCTGGACAGATATACCAGACAGCAATGGCGTGGTTCATGCAGCAGCGGATACCCTGGAAATAGGTTTTGACATTTACATTATTGACAACGACCGTGACTCAGCAGCTTCAGGACGTAATTTCCGCGACCGTTTAGTTTGGGCGAACGATGGCGAAGTTACAGAAACATGGGACAATGCTGACGATGCCGGTATCCTTAAATTTGACATGGCAACAGAAGTTGAGAATACTTACGAAGCAATTGCATTTAAGTCAAAAGGTGGACCTCTAAATATCGACGGAGTACTTGATGAAGCTATTTGGCAGGGAGCCGCAACATATCCAATCGAAGTTGTTTACAAAGGTGAAGAAATTGCTGGAGGTGACGACGATTGTTCCGGCTTCTTTAAAGTAGCATGGAGCAACCAGGGTATTTATGTTGGTGTTAGTGTAACTGACGATAGTTCAAATACTACAGGAGCCGGTCCTGGATGGGCACGGGACATGGTTGAAATTTACTTTGACATGAACGTAGGCAACCTTAAAGACGGTAGAGGGACCCAGGAAGGCATGGGCCATCACCAGGTTGCTGGTCTTGCTGATGATAACAATGGTACTGCTTCAAGCTGGGGAACAAGATCATCGTATTATTACAAGCGCGATGGTGCAAGTTATGTAAAAGAAGCATTTGTTAGTTGGATAGACTTAAAAGACAGTGCTGATATGATAGTTACCCCATCTGAAGATATTGAAATTGGTTTGGATGTTTACATTGTTGATAACGACTGGGATTCAACTGCTGAAGGCCGTAATTTCCGTGACCGCTTGGTTTGGGCTAATGGTGGTGCTAATACAGAAACATGGGACAACGCTGATGATGCCGGGATTTTAAAATTATTAATGGAACCTGAATATGATGTTCCTGCCATGGTTTCTGCATACAAAGTAACCGGTGATACTATTGTTCCTAATGGGGTACTTGATGAAAGCATATGGGATACCCTTCCAAAAATTCAAATATCTCAGGTATACAAGGGTGAATTTATAAAAGATAAAGCTGATTGTTCAGGATATTTCCAAACTGCCTGGGACGATAATGGTATATACATAGCCGTAACCGTAACTGACGACAGTATCAATACTACCGGAGCTGGTCCCGAGTGGGCAAGGGATATGGTGGAAATTTACTATGATATGAACATTGGTAATCTTGAAGATGGTAACGGGACCCAGGAAGGTATGGGCCACCACCAGGTTGCCGGTTTGGCCAGAGATGGTGTAAATTCATGGGGATCTAACTCTACATTTGCTTACAAACTGGATGGTACCAATTACATCAAAGAAGCTTTTGTTAGTTGGGCTGATTTAACAAACAGTGATGATACGTTAATAACCCCGAAAGCCAATGTTGAAATAGGTTTTGATGTATATATTATTGATAACGACTGGGATTCAACTGCTGAAGGCCGTAATTTCCGTGACCGTTTAGTATGGGCAAACGATGGTGATATTACTGAAACCTGGGACAACGCAGATGATGCTGGTATATTGAAACTATCAGGTAATGAAATAGCAAATGCATATACCCCCCCGGTTTCTATTGAAAAAACACAGCTATCTGTAAGCAATGTAGTGGTTTATCCGAACCCTGCTACTGATATTCTGAATATTAAAAATATTTCAGAGAAAGCTGTAATTAGTATTCTTTCTATTGATGGTAAATTGATCAAACAATCAAAAATTGGTACTACATCAATCAGTATCAGTTCACTTCAAAAAGGAATTTACCTAGTTCGTATTAGCGACCAGAACCAGGAAACAATCAGACGTATTATTGTACAATAGTTTTTAGTTTCCAAATCACATATAAAAAAGTTGTTGCTTTAAAAAGCAACAACTTTTTTTAATTTATCAGAACAGGTATGGAGAAAAAAAAGTTTTCGTTCAGGAGAAAGATTTTATTTATTTCTATTCAGCTTTCAATCCCGTTTATAATTATTCTTCTTGTTGAATTTACACTTCGATTGTTTCATTTTGGTGATAACCTTTCCCTGTTTAAAAAATCAAACCAACACAAAGGTTATTACGAAATAAACCGCTCGGTTGGAAAACGCTATTTTACAAAACTTCCTGCCACATCTTCAATTAATGATCTGTTTCTGACTGAAAAACCAGATACTTGTTATCGGATATTTATACTTGGAGGGTCTTCTGCACAAGGATTTCCATACCAAAGCGGTGTTTCGTTCGGCCGTATTTTAAATTACCGGCTGCAAGATGCTTTTCCTGACAAACTCATTGAAGTCATCAATCTGGCCATGGTTGCAACCAATTCATATACCCAAGCCGATTTTATTGACGAGGTATTAGAAAATAAGCCAGACTTAATTCTTATTTATGCGGGCCACAACGAATATTATGGGGCATTAGGGGTTGGTTCAGTTGAGAATGGTGGTAATGTACGCTGGATAAAGCGCTTAAATCTCAAATTAATGCATCTCAGAACTTACCAGTTGGTTCAGCGGATTATCTCTAAAAGTTTCAATACTTTTTCCGGTGACTTAACCGAAAATCCTACCGCTACGTTAATGGAGCAAATCGTAAAAGAGAAAGCAATTGGGTTTGGATCAGAAATGTATTATGAAGGTATTGAACAATTCCATACAAATATGGAGGAGATCATCTCAAAAACACATAAGAAAAAAATCCCGGTACTTATAGGTGAAATAGTAAGCAATGTTCGTGATATCAAACCGTTTAAATCCATAAAATCAAAAAATTATCCATTAGCTGATAGCGTTTACATCCAAGCTCAAAAATACGATACCATCGGTGCGTATAAACAAGCACATCAGCGATACGACCAAGCAAAAGACCTGGATGGAATCCGGTTCAGGGCCCCGGAAGATTTAAATGATGTAATTCATGAACTTGGAAAGAAATATAAGATTCCGGTTGTTCCTGTAAAATCAGTTTTTGAATCAAAATCACCTGATGGAATTATCGGAAACCAGCTAATGTTAGAACACTTGCATCCAAACGTTGATGGCTATTTTTTACTCGCTGATGCTTATTTTAAGTCAATGAAAGATAACAGGCTTATAAAAAAAGAATGGGACCCTAATTTGTGCAAATCAAATAGTTATTATCGTTCACATTGGGGATTTACAGAATTAGATAGTTTAGTTGCTGATCTCCTGGTTAAAAAATTAATGGCAGGTTGGCCTTTTCAACCCGATACGGTGGTGAACCGGTTTCGTTTTACCTATCAACCTGTTTCTTACATCGACTCCATGGCTTTTATGTCCATTAAATTCAATGATATTTCGCTACGCGGCCAGCACATAAAATTGGCAAAAAAATACGAACAAATGGGGCTGTTCAACAATGCCTTCAATGAGTATTATTCCCTGATTAAATCTAATCCTTATGAATCATCATTATATTATAGGGCCGTTGATTTATTATTAAAAGCCGAAAATCCACAAAAAGCAATCTCGGTAATCGAAATGATGCCTGGCTTTTCGAATGATTTTAAAGCATTGGCAAAAATTGGTCAGTGCTACCATTCCATGGAAAAATGGAACAATGCCATTGCATGGTTAAAAAAATCAGTAAGTACTTACCAACCAGGTGACGACAAAGAAACTGCATTGATATTATTATATGACAGCTACCTAAAAGTATCTTTTGATACAGGTGCAAAACAAGTTTTAGCTGAACTAATAAAACTCAACCCGAAATATAAGGAATTAGAGACGGAACAAAATGTAAAAATTGTAATGGCCCGTGAAAAGGTAAAGCCATTACTCGATAGCGCTGTTGTTTTGGCCAGGGCAGGCAAACTTAACGATGCTGCCGTATTATTAAACAAATCGCTCAAATTAGAAGAAACCCCGTTCGCATATTCGATGCTTGGGAGTATATTCTATCAAACAAACAAGGAAATATCACTAAAATATTATTTGAAAGCATATCAGTTGGATTCTAAAGATGCCAATATTTTAAACAATTTATGTGTATTATCCATTATGAAAAAAGACTTTGTTGCTGCTACAAAATATCTGAACGAGTTGAAATTAGTTTCAAATAACAAAGAGCAGATCGAAGCACTAACAAAATTACTTGAAAAATCACAATAAGAGATTTATATCCTGATGTTTTGTAATCCTTAAATTATATAAATCATAACTTATTGAATAAGAACCGATCGTTTTCTATAATTTTATAAAATACGAGTATTTTACTAAACACACCATACGTCATTTCCCTTCTATATATTCAAGTATGAAACCATAACGATATGTCTTATTTCCTGGTAAAGTATATTTATCCAATGTGCGCGCGCCCCATGAATCGTTACCTCCAACTCCATGAATTGTAAAATCAATGTTCAGGTTAATAAAATCACGCCTGGGCAAATCAAAAGGATGGTCTGCTTTTTCCAAATCTTCTTCTGTATAAGGCCATGCACGGAAACAAAGCGGTTGTAAACCTGTTACTTTAACATTTTCCCCATTTTGTCCTGAAAATTTAAACCAACGGACATCACAGCGATTGGAATTATCCTGAGGAGCAATATAATCAGTAATAAAGTTCTCCAACTTTGTTTCATTTAAACCAATTAAATAACCGGTTTTTCTATCAGGATAATTTTCATAAGGGCCCCGTCCATACCAATTAATTGTATTCATTTCTGAAGGCAACCCTATTCGCATACCAAACTTTGGCATTAAAGGAATATCACCAGATACCGGTGTATATTCCGCTTCGATTTGTAATTTACCAACTCCGTTTATAGTATAGGTTAGCACATAGGATGCCCCTATCTCAGGAAGTTTCATTTCGAAAGAAATCATTACCAAGCCCTGATCATTTTGAATACGTATATTTTCAACCAGTCTGTTATCAGCAGCATTTTTCCATTTCCCAAGCCTTCGCTTATATCCATTCCTCTTTTGATTATCATTCTCAGGTTTCCAGAAATATGGTTCCAAATTTTCTTTCAGTAATTCTGTTTTGTGAATTCGCCAACTATTTAATGCACCATTTTTTTTATCAAAATTAAACCTGAAATAACCAGTTTCAACAACTATATCTTCAGGCTTTTCTATTACCTCAACATTTTTTCCTTCGGCTTCAATTTTTTGTTGTTGAACTGTATTTAAAATAAACTGTTCCCGTGCGATGGTAAAACCTGTTTCGGCCCATTTTTCAGGTTTTTTAATTCGTGAATATACATTTAGGATTACTTCCCCAGATGTAATATTATAATCTTTGGGTATATCAATCTGCACATTACCTGATTCTCCCGGATCAATTGTAGGAAAGTTAAATAGTTCCAAATGTAATGGTTCCCCATTTATAAGAATTTCATAAACAAAATCAAACTTATCAGTAGAAATAAAGTTATATCGGTTTATAACTTTTATCTTGAGTGGTTTTAAATTTTCCAATTCAAAATCTATAGATTGATATACTTTCTGAACTTGATAGTAATGAGGGTTTGGCACCCGGTCAGGTCCAATTAATCCATTAATACAGAAAGGCCCATCATTAGGTTTATCCCCAAAATCACCTCCGTAAGCCCAAAACTCATCATCCTTACGGTTTATATTTGCAGGGAACAAATCATATCGTATAGGTGACCCATCGATCTTTTTCGCAATGCCCTGATCAACAAAATCCCATATGGCCGCTCCTGCAATACTCGGGTCAGCGTAAATCACATCCCAATATTCTTGTAAATTACCTACTGAATTTCCCATGGCATGGGCATATTCGCGCATAAATACCGGTTTGTCATCAATATCTTCAGCTAATTTTTTCAACCTAACAGGTGGTATATAACTATCATCATAAAATGCAGACAGATCACGTTGAGAATCAGAAAAAACCGGCCGGGTGGCATCAAGTTTTTTTACCGTATCAAACATAGCAACAAAATTCTGCCCCCTCCCACCTTCATTCCCAAGTGACCAAATAATGATGCTGGTGTAATTTTTATCTCTTTCAACCATCGAGACAGCCCTTGACACATGGGCCTTTTTCCAATCAGGGTTATCACCTAATACTTTGTTTCCAATCCCAAAGCCATGCGATTCCTGATTGGCCTCGTCCATCACATACAATCCATATTCATCGCACAATTCATAAAACAACACATCGTTAGGGTAATGACTGGTACGCACCATATTTATATTGGCCTGTTTCATCAGCTCGATATCACATACGACAGTCTGCCGGTCAACGAATTTTCCGGTCCTAGGGTGGTGCTCATGCCTATTTACCCCTTTTAGCTTAACCGCTTTTCCATTCACATAAAAAACCTCCCCTTTTACTTCAACCTTTCTCACTCCAAACTTCCAGTTTTTGGTTTCTAATAGTTCACCCCTGTTGTTTTTAAGTTTAAACTGCAATGAATATAAATAAGGAATTTCTGCCGACCATAAGCGGGGTTGCTCAAACGTTGTATTAATTTCCGAAATAGCCTCAGAATGTTTCCTTATTTCATCAATACTACTTGATAATCCAATATCAATCAATTTTCCATCCAATGAATATCCTGAAATTATGGCATCAATCTGTAAACCCTTAACTGTTTTATCTGAACGATTTTCAATAGTAAATTTAATGTCAACCTTGGCATTACTGAAATCATTGTTTGGTTCGGCATTAATAAAAAAATCGCGAATAAAGGTTTTTGGACGTGCAATTAAATCAACATCCCTAAAAATACCGCTCAAGCGCCACATATCCTGATCTTCAAGATAACTACCATCGCTCCAGCGATATACCTCAACGGCCAGTTTGTTTTCACCTTTCCGTATATAGTTTGTAATATCAAATTCAGCTGGTGTCATTGAATTCTGACTGTAGCCCACTTTTTTCCCATTTATCCAAACATACATAGCAGACCGGACCCCTCCAAAATTGAGGAAAATCAGTTTATCATTCCAGTTCTCAGGTATTGAAAAAGTAGTACAATAACTCCCAACTGGATT
>JBNLCS010000141.1:0-1785 GCA_050303935.1 Bacteroidales bacterium | reverse complement strand
GTTTATACGCAACATGACATTTTTTACAGGGACATAACCGGGGATGATAAAATAATGTTTAGTCAATTGGAATGCAGGGTGCCACGGGTAATTGATGCTTCCGTCCGCCCAATTGACCTGGTATTTTCGACGGGGCCGGGCTGTTCAATTGACGCGGAGGAATTATTGTTGTATTCATTGTTTGTTGAAACTGAAATCAGCAATGACACGCTGTATGTTAGTGAAATTATTACCGGCAGTATGTTATTTAAAGGTGTCATTGTAGATGACAAATTGGTCACAACAGCCTATGCATACAAGCTAATTTTGGAGGATGGTGATAATGTTACCGAAACAGGGGGTACATCAATTGTTCCATTTGAAATTGAAACGTTAAAAAATAAACTGGATTCAGAAGGGGACACGCTGGAATTATATTCGGCTAGAATTATCTATTCATTAAAAAAGAAAAATGGAGACGTTCAACTAACATCCGTATTAATAAATGAATTGAATGTAAAACCAAAGGTATGGTTTACTGAAAATAATGAGCTGGTAGTAAAAAATATTCCTGGCGGAGAGTGTGTTAGTATATATAATCTGCATGGAGTACCCCTTTATAAATACCAGATTGGTCCAAATGGAAACTCTGTTGACAAACACCGTCTAAAACCAGGAATTTACATTTACACAGTACATAACAATACAGGAAAAATAATCTATACGCAAAAAATGGTCATTCCGAAAAAAAGGTGATAATTCAAATCAGTTGAACACAGTTTTATTTATTCATTAGCATGAATTTCAAGATGTTCCGATAATTAAAGATTTATCTTCCGTGGGAGGTTCATGATATTTTTGAAAGAACTTGATTTTGTAAGCTAATGTAGCAAAACCAGGTTCTTTCAATATATCATTATACAAAATTATCTATAGTAAGTCTTCATCAAGTTTATAGATCCGTTCCATTAATTGCCACTTTTCATCAGCCGTAGCATCCTCACTTGATTGCTGAAACTTTGATACATAGGCTTCCCATTCCGATTGTCTGGGTTTTTTTGCCAATTCGGCCATCGCCTTATCATGATCAAATTCGGGAACAGTATCCATAATCATAAATAACCTATTGTCCAGGATATAAATCTCCATATCAATAATACCCACCTCTTTCATGCCTTGGGTTATTTCGGGCCAGGCATTTCCTTTGGCATGTACCCTTTTGTAGTCTTGAATTAACTGAGGGTCATTTTTAAGAGAAAGGGTCTTACAAAATCGTTTATAATTTGTTGGCTTCATATAATATTTATTCAACTGTTTTAAAAGTGCTTGATTTGAACATTAATCCATATATCGCTATAAATACGAAACATCCAAGTGGGACCCAAAAAGATAAATGGATATTTCCTGTAGAAGTAGAAACCATACCTTGAATTTGAGTAAATAAAGCTCCTCCAAAAATAGCCATAATTAAACCAGAACCAGCAAGTTTGGTATCTTCACCAAGGCCTCGGCATGCTAAGCCAAAAATTGTAGGAAACATTAACGACATACATCCTGAAATACCAACGAGCGCGTAAACAGAAACAATTCCACTACCAAAAATGACAATTGAAGTGAGTATTATCGCCAATACGGCAAGAATCATTAACAATGATGATGGTTTAATAAATCTCATTAAAAATGTGCAAATAAACCTAGAGCCCGTGAATAAAATTAATGCAGCTATATAATATGTTGCTGCAATTTGCTCAGGGGTTTTGCCAATTGGAAGTTCAATCTCTTCTAAATGAAGTTCCTGCATCACAT
>JBNLCS010000140.1:0-3941 GCA_050303935.1 Bacteroidales bacterium | reverse complement strand
TGAATAAAATGATCGTAAATAGATAAATTTGTTGTGCTTCCCCGTTTCTGTATCCTGGTATATTCATATGACAAAAATGCAAAGTAATTTATCCTGTCCCGGTTGTATAATAACAATTTTACACCTGCGCGTAACGTTATTCCTATTTTACTGTCAGGAATGAATGATATATTGGCGTGTTCCAGCGTGTGTTCACTTTTATAATAAGGTTCTTCAAATATAAACAACGTAACCCCGCCTCCTGCTTGGGGTATAAGCATTATTTCTTCCGTAATTTCAAATTGATAATCAAACTTTAACTTTGGACTTATTAAATAAAGGTTGCCGCCTGATTTATTTATAAAGTGAGAAAGGTTAAGCTGCCAGCCCGCTGAGTGCTCGTCAAGGTGATGAAAGTTATAATCAGCCCCAATGTCGATAACCCCGGTGTATGCTAAACCTGGTTCAAGGTTTACAAAATTGTAACCAACAGGTACCGGGTACCTCATTTCAATATTGTTTCCTCTTGGGCTGTACTGGCCAGGTGCAGGTATAAGTAAAAAAAAGCTTAAAATATATAGTAAAATCAATCTCATATCGCAACGTTGTTCAAAGTAAGCTATTTTTAATAAATACTGAATAATGGTGAATAATGTTTTAAAAACAATGATAAAAATAAATTCACCACATTATCACTTCATCAGGGGCATCTTCCAATGTATTAGAAATCCAGTCCGCTAGTTTCAATTCTTCTCTTGTAAAAGATGTTGTTAAAGCCAGGCATCTGCAACCCGCATTTTTTGATGCTTCAACTCCACTTATGGCATCTTCAACAACCAGGCATTCTTCAGGTTTTAGGTTGAGCTTCACAGCAGCTTTTATAAAAATGTCCGGGAAAGGTTTTTTCCTTTCAACTTCAAGCCCGTTTACAGTAGCGTCAAATGTTTTAATGTCCAACCCAATATTTTTAAGGTTAACCAGCATTTTACTTTTGTCGGCGCTTGTTGCAACAGCCAGTTTTAATCCTTTTTTTTTGGCTTTTTCTAAAAATGAAAAAACGCCTGGCAATGCTTTTAAATGCCCCTCAACAATTTCTTCGTAAATTGCATAAGTTTCCGCTTTAACTTCTTCTATGTTTACAGGGAAATCATATTTTTCAGCCACCTTCCCAATGTATATACTCTCACCCTTTCCAACAAATGGAATGAAATCGTTGGATTGTACGGTCAACCCCCTTCTTTTGAACATTTCTATGGCTGCTTTGCAAATAAACGCTTCCGAATCAACTAAAACGCCATCCATATCGAACAGAATTCCTTTAATCATTTGATTAATCTCTATGGGTTCAAATTCCCCGCCGCTTGCGGCGAATAAGAAATGAATTCCTTGTAGATACCTCGTCCGCTTGCGGCGAGGTAGTTCATTTACGTTTAACTATTTTGGTTATAACCAAATCATTCTTATTGTAAATATATAACAAATATATTCCGTCTTTAAATGGTGTAAAATCAATACGATTTTTTTCTGTTTTAAATAATAATTCACCGCTAACCTTTCTTAATTCCAATGTTTCAAATTCGTTACCTGAAATTGTAAACATGTTGCTTGACGGGTTAGGATATACTTTATATTTGATATTATTTGCCAGCGGTTTAACCCTTTCAATATCTACTTTCATTTCAGGGACCCACTGAATGGTGATATCTGAAAAACTTTCTTCTGAGGAGGGTGTTTTATCAACTGGTTTATCATTTTTTGTAAATTCAAAAGAAGAGTAATTACCAGTTTCGTTTTTATCGGTAAGTTCCATGCATAAGTAATATTTTCCATCAGGTACAAGGGCTTTGTTATAATCGGTGCCATCCCAAGAACATGTTAATTCGCCATGTTTTAGGCGTGTAGCACCAGTTACAGCATCTACTTTGTTATATTCAGTTCCAGCATTGTTTGTAGATTCCTGCCATGTGTTTAGATGTGTTAGCCGTTTATTACCATATACTAAAAGCGTTTTAATAAAATCACCCGTTTCATTTTCAATCCATATGGCAATAACATTTTTCGGTGCATATTTCCCCCCGGTTTCACTTGTAGATATTGATACGGATAGTTTTCCGGAAATTTGAGCATCCAAATTACAAGTAAAAATGTATAAAAAAATGGATAGAAATATATATTTCATACTATGAGCTTAATTAATTATTTGTGCTTTTCATTTAGCAAAATAAACCAATTGTAGTAAACTTTAAAAATAACAAAGCTTATTTAGAATTATTCTTTTTTGAAAATAACAAATGGTATTAAGGGGTCAGAAAAAAAGGACAAACATGGAATTATTTTTATGCTGTACGTCATAAGATTCACGATTTCACTGTTGTTCTGTATATTTCTTTGTTAACTTTGAAATATAAAATCAATAACCATGGCAAAATTTACAAAAGAAGATGCATTGAATTATCATTCACAGGGTAGGCCCGGAAAGATACAGGTGGTTCCAACAAAACCTTATAGCACTCAACTTGATTTATCATTGGCATACTCGCCGGGAGTTGCAGAACCTTGCAAAGAAATTGAAAAAAATAGTGATGATGCATTTAAATACACGGCACGGGGAAATTTGGTGGCAGTTATTTCAAACGGTACTGCGGTGCTTGGGCTGGGAGATATAGGTGCGTTGGCAGGCAAGCCTGTTATGGAAGGTAAAGGGTTGCTTTTTAAGATATTTGCCGATATTGATGTTTTTGATATTGAAGTAGATGAAAAAAATGTAGATGAATTTATTAAAGTAGTACGGGCCATATCACCAACATTTGGAGGCATTAATTTGGAGGATATTAAAGCCCCTGAATGTTTTGAGATTGAAGAAGCATTAAAAAAGGAACTTGATATACCGGTTTTTCACGATGATCAACATGGCACGGCAATAATTTCTGCTGCCGGATTATTAAATGCGTTGGAGTTAACCGGGAAAAGAATAGAAGAATTAAAGATTGTGGTGAATGGGGCAGGGGCATCGGCTATTTCATGTTCACGTTTATACATTGCGCTGGGTGCCCGTAAGGAGAACTTTTTAATGGTAGATAGTAAAGGTGTATTACGAAAAAGCAGGTCTGACCTAAACAAATACAAACTTGAATTTGCAGCGGATACAACTATAGAAACATTGGAAGATGCCGTGAAGGGTGCTGATGTTTTTCTGGGCTTGTCAAAAGGGAATGTATTAAGCAAAGAAATGCTCAAAAATATGGCAGACAATCCAATTGTATTTGCCATGGCCAATCCTGACCCTGAAATATCGTATGAAGATGCCATGGATGCCCGTGATGATATTATTTTTGCTACAGGGCGCTCTGATTATCCAAACCAGATAAATAATGTATTGGGGTTTCCTTATATTTTTAGGGGTGCGCTGGATGTAGGCGCTACTTCTATCAACGAAGAAATGAAAATAGCTGCTGTAAAAACACTGGCAGATCTTGCTAAGGAGGATGTCCCTGAAATGGTCAATACGGCTTATAAAGCTAAAAACCTTGTGTTTGGTAAAAACTATATTATACCAAAACCCCTTGATCCAAGGCTTATTTCAAGGGTTGCACCGGCTGTTGCAAATGCAGCTATGGATTCAGGGGTGGCACGTAAAAAAATTACGGACTGGGAAGAATATAAGTCGAGCTTAAATGCTCGTCTTGGTCTTGATAACTTATTAATGCGCGATGTGCAGGTGAAAGCACAGCAAGACCCAAAACGTGTTGTGTTTGCAGAAGCCAATAATTATAAGGTGTTAAAAGCTACCCAGGAACTAATCAACGAAAAGATTGCCATACCTATATTACTGGGCAATAAAGATGAGATCATGAGTGTTGCTAAAGATAACCTGCTTGACTTGGATGGGGTAACAATTATTGATTATCGCAGTAAGGAAGAAGAATTACGCCGGCAGCAATATGCGAATATTTTATTTGAAA
>JBNLCS010000139.1:0-6372 GCA_050303935.1 Bacteroidales bacterium | reverse complement strand
TCATATTATTTTTATTACAAAGTTAAAACGAAATGCTGAATAAAGCAATGATAATGTCCAGCGCAAAATACATGGTAATGCTTTTTAAAATGAACCTTTGTTTCGCCCGTTTTTTAAGTACAACCTCTTAGAAATCAATTTTGTCGTTCTTAAATCCCCCTTTTGATTAGCGATTGTTGATTTGTGATTTTTGATTTGTGATTTTTGAAGTAACGCTCGTTTCAACTTCTTAAATCAAAAATCAACATTCATCGTTCTTAATTCTCTTTGATTGGTGATTGGTGATTGGCGATTGTTGATTGTTGAAGTAATGTTCCTTACAACTTCTTAAATCTTAGATCAACATTCATCATTCGTAAATCCCCTTTGATTGTTGATTGGTGATTGACGATAGTTGATTTTTGAAGTAATGTTCCATACAACTTCTTAAATCCTCTTTTTTCTTCCCAACAACCTACAGCTCCGCCACCTCAGTCCCATATTCGCCAATGCAAATATAGGCCAAAAACACCCCATACAGACCTTTTTATAAACAAACTACCCTACAAACTTATTCAAAATAGTATACCTATTCCTAATCGTCACACTTCTTTTCAATATCATTTCTTCCTCTTCTTCAGTAAAGTTTATTAGCCTGTTCAGGTAATCCATTAAACCGATACCCTTAAAAAAATTATATGTTTTCTCGTACCGTACTTTTCTATATTTTTTTTCTACCAATAACAATCCATATGCAACCTGCAATCCATGGAGTGTCCCTCTTTCCGGGAATAAATCATCTATAGCATGACTGATTAAATGCTCAGATCCGCTTGATGGACGAGTATCGCCTGATATTACCATGGCCAATCCTGATATTACCAACCCGTAAGCCAATGATCGCAGAAAATCATCGCTGCGAATTTCATCATATTTAAAATTTTTTATGGATTTTGCTGCTAGTAAAGACAATGAATACGCAAAGTCATTGGTACCTTCTCCTATTTCCTTCTTGGCAAGGTCCCAGTCATCCAACGCACTAAAATTGGAAGTTAAGTCACCTATACCTGCCATCAGGTTTATTTCGGGTGATTTTCTTATGATATCTATATCAGCTATGATTCCCAACGGTGGCCTTACATTAAAGCTTTTCTTTTTATTATTTACATGCAATCTTGCAACCGGGGAATAAATCCCATCATTCGACAACGTTGAGGGAATAGTTATATACGGATATAATTTGGTGGAAGCAAATTGTTTTACCACATCCAAAACAGTACCACCTCCAAAACCAATAATCAAGGAATTAGGATGAATCTCTTCTCCATCAAGATACATAACCTGATCCAGGGTTGATTCTTTCACAAATAGTGTTTTGTGAAATTTAATAACACTAAGCTCCTGGTTATATAATTTAAAGAGTTTTTCCTCAGTAACCAATACTTTTCTTTCGAAGTACAAATTATGGCTTTGCAGAATTTTGTCAACATCAACCAATGAATTGGCACTTATTTCAAGAATTATAGGTATGCTTATGTGATTATAAAACATAATTAACTGTTAAAAATTCCCATGTTGGTTACTATATAAGCAGGTGCTATTTTAAGATTTTTTATATCATCAATTGTTGTTTCTCCAGATAATACCAAAATAAAATCTACATTGGCATTTTCTGCCAGTTTCATATCTGTATAAATTCTATCTCCAACAATTGCAATTTCATCTTCCTTATATACCGTTTTAATCTTATTTATCAACTCTACATTGGGTTTGCCAAACACTTTTTCGGGTATCCTACCGGTAGTTATTTCCAGTAATTTGATAAACCCACCAACATCCGGTATATTCCCTTGGTTAGTAGGGCATACATTATCGGGATGTGTAGCAACATATTTAACTTTTGGCTTATTTTGTAAAATTAACGAAGCAGTTTTTAGTTTAACATACGTTAAATCTGTATCAAAAGTCAGTACGATGGCCTCGCATTTCTCAAATTGATCCGTAAATTCAATATCAGGAAATTTACGTTGTATATATTCTTCAACTTTTTTATTCGCCAATAAGAAAATATATTTTAACTGGTATTCGGTAAAATATTTAAAAAGGGGAATAAACGGTGAAATAATTTGGTCTGGCGTAACTTCAATACCAAATTTACCCAATCGTGTAATATATTCATCAGGTGTCTTTGATGTATTATTTGTCATGAAGTAAATATGAAGCTTCCTGATATTTTTTTTGATAAAATCTATGGTCCCCTGAATAGGCACATCTCCCATATATACTGTTCCATCCAAATCAAAAATAAAACACTTCTTGCTTTTAATATCCATTATGTTGCTATACAATTTCCCTTTCAAAGGTGCAAAAATAGAGTTTTTTTATAAGATCGGTTCAATAATTTAGTTAAATATTTATTATGAAGATTCCGGTCTTTAATCTGAACTGGCTTTTTGTTAAAAGCGTTTTCTACCAATTTACACATACTTTAATAATTAATATTTGGATATTTTAATTCCGAAATGATGTTACGTTTAATGAAATTAAATCATACCACAGAGTTGTAAAGAGGATTTCTCAGAGTTTCACAAAGAGTGTAATTTATAATTTCTGTTTTTATGAGTAAAAAGGGACGATTTCTATATTCCTAAAAGATGTTTTCGAAATTCTTCCTGAATCTGGCAAAGTAAAAATAGCCACGAAGGCTCCAAGCCTCAAAAAAGAATTCACTAATTCTCATTCTACCAAAAAATATAACGTTGAACCATCGTGTATTTCAAGATTTTATATAAGATGTGAAATTTATACTGAAGGAATATTACTATAAAATTGTAATTATTTCTTTTTTGTCAGGAAAAAATTTTAACAGTTTACTTTTTTCCACGAGTTCAAAATCCTTGAAATCAAACCCTGGACTTACCATACAACCCATCAATGTGTATCCGTTTTCATTCGGATGCCAAGCACCGAATATGGTTCCGGCTTCCATAATTACCTGTAATTTCTCTCCTTTTTCAACATTTTTTCCCAACATGGTTTCACCATAGTTGCCTTTTGCATCAAACATGCAAACAGTAAGTGGTACACCTTCATGATAATACCATATTTCATCTGATCTTAAACGGTGAAAATGAGATTTGTCCTGTTTATCCAATAAAAAATAAATACTCGTGGCAGTATTCCTCAAGCCATCGTATCCAGTTAGTTCAATCATTGTTTTTCCCCGGTATATTTCTTTAAAATAACCTCCTTCGGGATGTGGTTTTAAATCAAGCTTATTAATCCAGTATTGTGCTTCTTCCATTCGTTTAAAATATATTTCGTGTTTAACTTCGTTGAGCTCTCTGCCAGTTGGCGGATCGGTTCATTTTTAACCATTTCCTTTTGTAAAGGGATTACTTTTCGTATCAAATCCCTCTATAGCCTGCTCCGATTCATCGAAGAGGGTCATTGTTGTTTAAAATGATACGTATCGTTTTGTATATTTACATCAGGAACTTTATTATGCGTGATTGTAACCAATTTTACTTCCCTGTCAACCGTTTTGTTTAATACAAATGTATCATTTGCTTTCCACACGGATGCATTATATTCAAGCAAATCAACGGTGTCATCTTCATAAATGATCTTTATTTTCAGAGGTACGGGCAAAGCGCCCTCTTTAACTACGGTACAACGTAAAATCTGATCTTTTTTTTCTACATTCTTCAATGCCAGGTCCGGATAACCAGGCTGGAAGAACCAGGCATTCCAAAACCAGTTCAAATCTTCACCAGTTTGTTTATTAAAAAAGAAGAAAAAATCATATGGCAACGGGTGTTTACCATTCCATGTTTGAATAAATTTTTTCAATGTTACTTTAAACAAGTCATTTCCAAGCATATCATGCAAAACATAATAAGCTACTCCTGCCCTGTAATAAGACATGACCCTGTAACCCAAAACAGCATTTTGGCCATAAAATATGGATGGCACCATAGGTACAACTTCCTCTTCTTTTCCCGCATACGCTAAATACGTAGAAATTATTTCATCCAGATAATGATATTTAGCATGGGACTCTTCCTGCCAAACAACAGGTAAATATTCAGCCCACCCCTCATCCATCCATGAATATTTTCGTTCATTAGTCCCTAAATAGAAAGGAAAATATGTGTGTACTATTTCATGCGAAACAAGCAGAACAGTAAAAAACCTTTTGGCACTGCTTGCATTATTGACCATCATAGGAAATTCCATACCACCTTTGGCCCCATTAAAAATTGTCATTCTATCATACGGAAATATTATTCCCGGTAAATCATTTGAAAAATAATCAATACTACTGGCAGCCAGATCAGGAACTTCACTAAAATCTTTTGAAATTGGATGGTATAGAGATGAAATAAAAACATCCTTTTTTACATTTTCATTGGATATTGAAACCTTCCTGGCATCCCACCAATATTTTTCACTTATACAAAATGCAAAATCAGGAACATTCGTTGCCCTGAATTTCCATATCAAATTTTTCTTCTTAACTGTTACTCTCCCGCGTGCAAGTTCTTTTCTTCCAAGAATCCTGATAACTGAATCACTTTGTAATGCATGCTGATATTTTAAAAATATTTCTTCATGTAAATTCTTTTCAGGGTTCATAAATTCACCTGTTGCCAGAACGAGATAATTACGGGGTGCCGTGATTTCAACTTCATAATTATTAAAATCATTATAAAACTCCTGTTCCCAATCAAACTCAAAGGTATCCCAACCTTGAATATCATCGTAAACGGCAACCTGCGGATACCACAGGCCAACAAACCATGCTCCGTTGTATTTACCAAATCGTTGGTTTTCATGAGCAGGAAGTTTGAATTTCCAATGTATTTCAAGATGAACAGAATCACCAGATACAACCTCACCCTGAAGATATACATACATATTTGTTGTTGAATAATTTACCAGACTAACTGAATCTGTCTGACTATGTATATAACTTATCTTTACCCCATCAGTAACATCATCCGGATGAATACTTCTATTCCTTGCATTTCCTTTTTTAAAGTGATTTTGATATAACCGTAATACTAAATAATCGATATTATCCGGGCTGTTATTATGATATAATACGTTCATTCTTCCCTCGATCTCTGCCTCCTTCGGATCAAAGTTCACATTAATTTTATAATTAGCATAGTTTTGCCAATAGTTAGCCCCGGGAATACCTTCTAATGTCCTGCACCCTTTTTTATATGCTTCGGCTATATCCCTGGACATGTATAAATCTTGTGTAAAGGAATGTTGAAAAGACAAAATAAAAACCAGCCAAAAAAATACGTTCAGATTAAGACTCATTTACAGTTTTTTACTAAAATATAAAAATTGCTTTAAACCTGATATATTTCTGTATTTTTCTTACTATTTTTACTAAATAGTGTTTGTCCATAATGTCCGATCTCTGCGTTGTTGCTCAAATTTTAAATCCTCGAATACTCTAGTATACTGCGGTTTAAAATTATCGCACGCCCTGCCTGCGGCAAGCAGGCTTGATCTCGGACATTCTGAACTAAACACTCGACTAAATGAACAGAGAATAAATACCAAACCTTTATATTTGTAATATAAAACGATAAATTTGAAAACTAAAAATGAACCTCAATATAGAAATAAACATTAATCAACTTGCTGTTATAATTGCAATTCTTTCTGTTACTATTTTATTTTTTGCTTACCATTTTATAGTAAATTCTATTACTTATAAAAAAGTAGTCACTGACTATTATGGTAATAAAAAAGCCAAAATATACAGTATTGTATTGCAACGTTTGCTTGGGCTTTTTTTATTTGGAATAATCCCATTGCTAATTACACTTTTCATTTTTCCAGACAACAATTTTTTATACGGATTAAACACATATAATTACGAAACCAGTATTATCTGGATCATAATTTTGGCCCCTGTTATAATTCTGATAAATTTTTTAAATGCCGGGAAATCAACAAATTTGGCCTGCTACCCTCAAATACGTAAGAAAAAGTGGACAAAAAATCTGGTATTGTTGAGTGCTGTTAGTTGGATAACCTATTTGCTCGCTTATGAATTCATGTTTAGAGGTTTTCTATTTTTTAGTTGTTTAAGTGTAATGCCAACAAGCATGGCTATTGCCTTAAACATAAGCCTATACGCATTTGCCCATTTACCAAAAGGGGTCGGTGAAACACTGGGGTCAATCCCATTCGGGCTCATATTATGTTGGTTAACGTTAAGAACGGGTAGTATTTTAATACCCGTTTCGCTCCATATAATAATGGCCCTTACCAACGAATGGTTTTCTGTCAGGGCCCACAAAAAAATGAAAGTTATATAATGATTGTTCTGGTTACCGGCTCAACTGGGTTTATCGGTGCAAATTT
>JBNLCS010000138.1:0-6650 GCA_050303935.1 Bacteroidales bacterium | reverse complement strand
GGGAAAAGTTTTTCTTCTAAGAAAAGTTTTCTGAATACGGAGGTATCTAAATTCAGGGCGATTAAAAAACAATTCACTTAACAGTTTTTCTGTTTGCCCATCACTCCCTTTTTCAGGTCCTACCGGTATCATCTTACCGGTATCGTCATCAAGCATTCTTTGTAAACCTTTTTTTAGGTACGAAGCCCTTAAATTTAACCAGAAAGCAATAAGTTGCGTTAATGTAGTAGCTAATAAACTATAAATGGCATATAAAAAGATCAATCCAATGGCAACTTCAAGAGCTTGATTGTTTATCATGATAACGTTCGGTTAGGGTTTATTACTATTAACCTAAGAAGGTTAAAATTGTTCATTTACGTTTTAACATATTAAAAATAATATTCCAAATAAATGATTGCAAACACGTTTCTGATTTTTTATTCCCTACAACGAATTACTTCACCGCAGTCTAATTCTATTTTGACACATTCGTAAAATTTAAGAGACTGTTTAAATTTCATCCTTCAGTTTTTTATGAAACAATTATGGCAGGCAAACGTACATCCTATACATGCCGTATAATATTTCAAAATCCGTATCATGATTGATATTACAGAATAATGGGCACATACCGGAAACGATGAAGAAAATTCATGAACAGATGATATAAACCCAGATTAATAATAAAAGTATGACAAAAGCAAAATTTGGAATTCTACTTGTTTTATTGAACGTGTTTTTAAACAAAACATTACAAGCACAGGTGCAGGATGAGCAGAAGATAGTATCGGGTGAAAGAACCATAGATGCCCAGTTTGGTTCTGCAGTTGATATATATATGAACTATGCAGTAGTGGGTGAACCATATAATGACACCGATGATAGTTTGAAAAACTACCTTGAAGATGCCGGTGCGGCATATATTCTCAAAAAAGGCCCGGAAGGGGATTGGATCAGGACACAAAAACTAGTTGCCCCGGACAGGGTTGCAGATGGGCTTTTCGGATTTGATGTGGCTATTTACGACACAACAGCCCTTATTGGTTCTGATAAAGACAAAGTATATGTATTTGAGAGAAATATGGATGATATTTGGATTTATAAACAAACAATTAGCGAAACTGAAGGACAGGAGTTCGGTCAACATTTAAGTATGCATAATAATTATGCCATTATTGGGGATAAATATGCATGGGGAATCTTTTCCGGAGGGTTTAAATACCCTGCCGGTGCAGCATATATTTATGAAAAAGACGGAACAGGGATCTGGATAAAAAAAACAAAAATAATGGCATCAGATTATGCAACTTATGATAGTTTCGGGGAATCTGTCGACATTTTTAATGATTTCGCTATTGTTGGCAATTCAAGACACAATAATAACAGAGGAGCTGCATATGTATTTAAAAGAAGCCCTGCCGGAGTGTGGGGGGAGGTACAAAAGATAGAAGCCTCTTCCCTGGAACTTGGCGATGCGTTTGGAAGAACGGTTGCAATTTACGACTCTGTATTTGGTGTAGGTTCCATAGGTGAAAACTATGATGCGGAAGGGAGCAATTATAAGGCCGGTGCCGGTGCCGTATATGTATACAATATTAATAATATCGATTCCTGTGTTTTTTCTGAAAAAATTGTGGCCCCTGTAAGAAATACCACATGGGCATATTTTGGGGCCTCATTAGATTTAAACAATAACTATCTCATTATTAGCGCACCCAAAGAAGAAGAAGATTCAAATGATGAGAATACATTACAAGATGCGGGAGCTACTTATGTTTATGAAAAAAACGGTTTTGGCAAATGGAGCTTTAATTTAAAACTAACCCCTGCGGACAGGGCACCAACTGACCTATTTGGACACGATGTAGCCCTTTATATGGAAAATTTTATAGTTGGCTCACCACAAGGAGACCTTGATTCAATTTCACTAGACTCTATAGGTAATGCAGGCTGCTCATATATATATAAACTACAAACCGTGCCCGGGATTTCAGTTCAACCTATTAATCAAAATGATATTTGTAGCGGAAGCGAAATCGTATTTTCTGTTGTTGGAAGCAGAATTGAAAACTATCAATGGCAGGTTAGCCCTGATGCCGGAACAACATGGGCAAATATTACCGATGATACCATTTATTCCGGAACTGATACTGACAGCCTAATAATTAATACGAACACGGAACTTAACAATAATCAATATTTTTGTTCGGTTTCCAATGGTTTTGGAAACCTAAACAGTGATACCGTAGTTTTAACAATTACAGTGGATTCAGAAGCCCCTTCCATCACATCAGTGCATAACAACCTAGTTGTAGATGCCGACACAAACTGTAAAGCAATATTATCTGATTACACAAGTGATATTACTGCTATTGACAATTGCGATGCAGCCCCTGAGGTGACCCAAAGTCCAATAGCCGGAACAAAGATTTCAGGAAATACAAATACGGTAATTTTAACCGTGACAGATAATGCAGGAAATACTAATGAAGTATCTTTCAATGTTTCTGTTGAAGATAACACAAACCCAGTGATCTCATCCAACCATAGTGACCAAACAATTGATGCCAGTGCAAATTGTGAAGTAAGCTTGCCAGACTATACAAGCGATATTATTGCAACAGATAATTGTGATGCAGACCTTGAAATAAATCAAAACCCGATAGCCGGAACAAGTATTTCCGGAAATACAAATACGGTAACTTTAACAGTTAGCGATGATGCAGGAAACACAAGTGAAGTGGCCTTTAATGTTTCTGTTGAAGATAACACAAACCCTGTGATCTCATCCAACCATATCGATCAAACAATTGATGCCAATGCAAATTGCGAAGCAAATTTACCCGATTACACAAGCGATATTATTGCAACGGACAATTGTGATACAGACCTTGATATAAATCAAAACCCGGTGGCTGGAACAAGTATTTCAGGAAATATAAATACGGTAACTTTAGTTGTAAGTGATGATGCCGGAAATGCTAGTGAAATTGCCTTCAATGTTTCAGTAGAAGACAATACAAAGCCTGCCGTAACTTGTCCGGAAAATAAGACCATCATTTTAAACGCAGGGCAAAGCACTTACACAGTTTCAGGAACTGAATTAGATCCGATAGTTAACGACAATTGTGGAATAGCAGACATATTAAACAATTTCAACAAATTGTCATCACTAAGTGGAGCTGTGATACCTGTCGGAAAAACATCAATAATTTGGACTGTGTCTGATAATGGAGGGAATGACAGTGTTTGTACTTTTGATATTACTGTGAATGAAAAAACAACGTCCATTTTATCAATGGAACAAAATGGAATTTCAATTTTCCCAAATCCAACCAAGGGAATAGTAAACCTTGAATGTGAAGGCAACAATGTACAGTCTGTAAAAATTTCTGATACAACCGGAAAAAATGTATTTGAAAAAAATAGAATTCATAAACAAGAAAGTATTGATATATCGAAACTAAAAAATGGTATTTACATAATAAGTATTCAGACAATTGATGGTGTAATTACCACAAAAATAATCAAAGAATAAGAATATAAATTATTCCAGCCAAAGCAGAAAAAAGCAAAATTATAAAATAGCTTTTTTCTGCTTCATTACTTCCGAAAATTTGCCAAACAAGGATTACGACCAAGAAATGTGATAAAAAACCATTCCGGGAAATTACAAGAATTAATACAGGGAGAGTGATTTGTTTAATGATTTACGTTTAATCACATTTATCTACAGGTTAAAGAACTAAAAGGAATTTTATTAAACTTTACTATTCAATTACAAAGGAGTATTCAAATGGATATAACTACTAACAAATATGAGGTCCTTATTTCTCATACAAATTTGTCCTTTCCGAATCTAAATCAGATTCCATTGAAACAGATAATTTGGCTATATATTCTTTTATAAAATTTCTACTTTTCATAATAGTAATGCAAATTTTCTCAACTGAATCAACATCGTTTAAAATTTCATCATACGTACAATTCAGTAAATAAATTCCATTGATATATATTGAATAATTTGAAGGGTAGAAAAACGCACTATCAATTTTCTCAAAATTTGAAACTACTTCAGAATTAAAAAATACCCTCAGGTTCGCTTTTGTTGCATTTGACTTTGCCCTCCAATCCAAAATATTCTCTGCATACACAGTTTTACTTTTACGAAAATCAATAGAGTCTTTATATATATGGGCATTGTGAACCAGTTGTTCAACAGAACCGAGGGTTAAGCCCAGGTCATAATTAAGGTCTTTGATAATTTTTAATTTGGTATCAAGCGTTTTTTCCAGGTATAATAACCCTTGTTTCGTTTTCATTTCGCCTTTCGATATCCAACTTGATACAATAGAACCCAACAAAGTTGTTAAAACAAACCCTAGTATTAAAATAAAAATGGGATGCCTGTGCCATTTTGATTTACTTTGTTTCTCAACTTCATTTAATATTTCACTTTTAATCTTGTCTAATGTCTGTTTCTTCATCAAGAACTATTTTCACTTTTTTTTGATTTTCAATTTTAACAACTTTCACTAATTGATTGTAGATCGTGTCCGGTTTATTCGAATCAGTAATCTTAGCTACACAGATTGCATAATTACCTTGTGTTAAAGCCGTGTCCATTTTATAAACACTTTCTGATTTAGACCTATCGATTAATCTATCGGCCAATTCAATTTGGTTAAAATCAGCATTATTAAAACATAATCCACAATCCTTGCCTGGACATAAATCACAATTGAATAGAAAAAATGTTTTCTCACTTGGCTTAAATTCACCGCGAACAACCAATTTAAGTTTTGTTTTCTTTATATTTAATTCATCAATATTTTCTTTTTTAAGGGGTTCTATTTGTCCGTAAGAATTTGTGATTAAAAACAAGAAGAACAATAGTTGTACGATACACTTTTTCATAATGAAGATTTTAGGAATTTAATAATTCTATACTATGGTTTTTATCCTAAACCGTTTAAATGTTTTGTAAAAATACAAAAAAGTTCATTTATTTCTAATGATCAATCAACCTGAATAATTCATGAAATTATGAATTATTCTGATGAGTAAAAAAATAAGCAACTTCAGAGTAAGCAGACCTTGTATAAAAACTAAAATTCATTCAAGTATCGATGCGAGCAGAGTAACAACAACCATAAATAATAAATCAAACTTAGATATAAAAACCAATATTTTAAATTAGATAAAAATAAATAATAGGCAAATTCATTGTTTTTATCAAATATTACATTAAATACATAAAAACAAAATCCATTTTAAATGCGCATATCATACTTTTAACAATTCATATAGAATTAAATCAATATGGAAAGATGATTCAGATAACTTTGCAATATATAAATCTTAAAAGTAATTGTATGTTCAATTAGATATTTCTAATGACCTTTTGGGTTAAATTATTGAAGATTTTATTTTTTCTGGCAAGATATTTGATTTCAATGAAAACCATTACATTAATTCTATTAACGCTTTATAACTGTATGATATTACAATTTATTATTATATAACATAATATATTTTTGGACAAGCTTATGATATAATTAACTGATAACTAAAAATATTTAAAATATAACTTATGAAACGTTCACTCATTATTGATCTGTTTTTAATTATTTTAACCGTTAATAACATTGCACAAAACAATATCTTTGTCAAACTCTCCGCTGGTGATGAATATGTTTTGAGTAGTTGGAAAATTCTTGGAAGTTCAAACTCAATATTCACACATCAATTTGGAATGTCTTCAATAAAATTAAAAGACTATAGCATATTGAGCTCAAAAACAGGAATATATTTAAAAGTTAATTCGGTATCAACTAATATACCTTTTTCAGATATTTCTAAAATTGAGCTCAAAGATTATAAGGTTGGTTCTGGATTCGAAAAATATAGCTATTTATTTAAAATTACCAAAAAGGATGGAAGTATAGTTGAAGGTTGGAGATTGAGTACTTCTGAAAATATTACACTTGGGAATGATGTAGGTTTATATGATGAATATTCCACTATGGCGTTTCTTGCCTATTATCAAAGTGGGTGGCACAAAAATATTAGTACAATCTCCTTTAATTCAGACAATACAATAACAATCTCACTTACAAATGAAAAAAGAATTGGTAAGAAAATTTATTTCGACAACCTTAATGAGGTAACATTATTAAATTATGATTCAAATGCCGATGATGAGTTTAAATTTAATTTCAATTACAAAAACTCATTGCAAAAAACGGGGTATGCTTCAATTATATCAAGCGCAAGTGTATCGGGAACCGATGTCGAGAATTCGCAAAGCACATATATTCTGATGAAAAATGTAGATTACATCACTTTTAATTATATCCCTCCATACATGTCAGTTTCAAAAACAAATTTAAGTTTTTCATATAACATTGGCTTAGAAACATTTAACATAACATCTAATACGAACTGGAGTATCTCGGACGACAAAACATGGATTTATTGTTCACCAAGTGTAGGAAATAATAATAAAAGTATTAATGTTTATTTTTCAAAAAACAGTAGTACTTCAAGCAGAACAGCTCAAATAACAATTACAGCTGGTTCCATAGTTCGAAAGATTAATGTGCTTCAATCCGGTAGTCCGCCTCCTTCATTGGAAGTTTCAGATACAAATATTTTTTTAGATTATG
>JBNLCS010000137.1:0-13545 GCA_050303935.1 Bacteroidales bacterium | reverse complement strand
AGCTGGTATAGTACTTACCATTGGTATGTCGGTTGATGCGAATGTACTTATTTACGAAAGGATACGTGAAGAGCTTGCAGCCGGTAAGGGATTAAAACTTGCGGTGAAGGATGGATACAAAAATGCGTATTCAGCCATTATTGATGCCAACATCACTACATTGTTAACAGGTGTGATATTATATTTATTTGGAACCGGACCAATCAAAGGTTTTGCAACTACATTGGTTATCGGTATCCTTACATCGCTTTTCTGTGCAATTTTTATTACTCGCCTCGTTTTCATAGGAATGATGGACAGAAATAAAGAGATTACATTTGATACAAGCATCACAAAGAATTTATTCAAAAATGCAAAAATTGATTTCATAGGAAAACGTAAAGTATTTTATGTGATTTCAGGATTGATAATCGCCTTTGGTGTTTACTCGCTGGCAACAAAAGGATTGAACCTGGGGGTAGACTTTAAAGGGGGGCGCACATATGTTGTCCGCTTTGAACAGGAAAAAGTAAGTAATACTGATGTGGCGAATCTTCTAAAAGACGTATTTGGTGAAGCCCCGGATGTTGTTACCTATGGTAATGCAAACCAGGTAAGGGTTATGACCAAGTATATGATCGATAGTAATGATCCTGAAACTGATGACAAAGTTGAGGAATTATTATACCAGGGTTTAAAACCAATGCTGGGCGATATGTCGCAGGAAGAGTTTTTCTCTGATAAACATTTAATGGAAACAGTGAAGGTTGGCCCGACTATTGCCGATGATATTTATGGTCAAGCATTGCGCTCAATTTTCTTTGCACTATTGTTTATGTTTATCTACATTGTTTTAAGGTTCCGTAATTGGCAGTTTGGTTTGGGGGCATTATTGGCATTGGTTCACGATGTGTCACTTGTGCTTGGGTTGTTCTCAATTTTTTATGGTATTTTGCCTTTCTCCTTGGAGATTGACCAGGCCTTTGTAGCTGCGATACTTACGGTAGTAGGGTACTCAATTAACGATACGGTGGTGGTTTTCGACCGGATAAGGGAAAATATTGCACTTTACCGCAAACGGGATGATAAAGAAATTATGAACTTATCAATGAATGGTACACTTAGCCGTACATTTAGTACATCGTTAAGTACGTTTTTCGTGTTATTGGTTATCTTCCTGTTTGGAGGTGAAGTAATTCAAGGGTTTACATTTGCTTTATTGGTTGGTGTTGTTGTGGGTACTTATTCATCTTTGTTTATTGCATCACCAGTGGTGTATGACACCATTAAAAAACAAACCGGGAAACATGCGTTGTCAGGAAAAAGAAGGACATAAAAACTTTAATAAAGTTAGGATTTTAACTGCTAACTAAAATACTACTATTAATTTTATAAAGGCCTCATCAAACTCTGATGGGGCTTTTTTGTTATATTTGTAAGACCTTCAAGGAGGAACTTAAACAAGGCTTAATAACCTCTATAAAAGCTAATTATAAAAATGAGGTGAGTAAGCTATTTTTAAACGGATGGAGATTAACAAATATGGGAATATTATTACTTTTTAGTATTGGTGGTCCTGAAATATTAGTGATATTGCTGGCAATCCTATTGCTGTTTGGGTCTAAAAAAATACCTGAACTGGCCCGTGGACTGGGTAAAGGATTGAATGAATTTAAGAGAGCAGCTAATGATATTAAGCAAGAAATAAACGATAGCAGTAAAGATATTAACAATGATATTGATGACATGAAAAACTCTCTTAAATAATGATTGATTACCTTAAGCTGCTGTCTGGTTTTATTCTTCTTGTCTTCAGTGGAAATTTTCTTGTAAAGGGGGGGGTGTCCCTGGCAAAAAATTTCAATGTATCTACTTTGGTAATAGGTGTAACGGTTGTATCAATGGGTACTTCGTTGCCTGAGCTTTTTGTGAGTGCACAAGCGGCCCTTGACGGATATCCGGAAATGTCGATTGGTAATGTAATTGGTTCAAATATTGCCAATATAGCATTGGTACTGGGGCTAACGGCTATAATCTTTCCCATGTTGGTTCAAAAAACTTCTGTTTATTTTGACACCCCCTTTATGATTATTATTAGCCTTATTCTATTCTACTTTTTAAATGATTATGTGCTTAGTTTTACAGAAGGGTTAATATTTGTTATACTTCTTGTATTATTTATTTTTTGGACGTTTAAAAAAGCAAGCAGAAAGAAAGGTACAAGTATAAAAATAACTAGTGAAGACAAGAATTATCCGTTATGGTTATCGATTGTTATTATTCTGGCTTCATCAGTTGGATTAAAATTTGGTGCCGAGTGGTTGGTTACCGGCGCTGTTTTTATAGCCGAACAATTTAATGTGAGTGAAACAGTTATCTCGGTGACTTTGATAGCATTCGGTACTTCAGTACCTGAGCTGGCAACTTCAATAATTGCGGCTATAAAAAAAGAACCGGATATATCCGTGGGAAACATTGTGGGGTCAAATATATTTAATATCCTTGCTGTATTAGGTATTACATCGCTTATTAAAGAAATTAGGATCACTGATAAAAGTGTAATGTCATTTCACATTTACTGGATGCTGGCAATTGCAGTGGTCCTGTTCATTACTTTAATACCTATATTTAAGCTGAAAGTTCACCGCATTAAAGGATTATTCTATTTTATCTTTTATATTGTTTACATTTGGTTAATGATTGTGCTAAAACCGTGATACGAGCAGAAAACATACATAAATCGTTTGGGGATCTTTTAATTTTAAAAGGACTTACCTTTGAAGCAAAAAAAGGAGAGGTAATATCTATTGTTGGATCCAGTGGTGCAGGTAAAACTACATTTCTTCAAATACTAGGGACATTATTGCTTCCCGATAAAGGAAAAATAGTATTTAATGATATCAATGTTTCAGAATTTGATGATTCAGGTTTATCGCGTTTTCGAAATAGAAATATTGGTTTTGTTTTTCAGTTTCATCATTTATTGCCTGAATTTACAGCACTGGAAAACGTTTGTATCCCTGCGCTTATAGCGCGTGAGCCCAAAAAGAAGGCCCAGGAAAAAGCTAAAGAGTTATTATCGTTTTTAAAACTCTCAAACCGATTGGAACATAAACCTTCGGAACTGTCGGGGGGCGAACAACAAAGAGTGGCTGTAGCCAGGGCACTTATCAATTCCCCTGAAGTTATATTGGCCGACGAACCATCAGGGAACCTTGATACGGAAACAAAAAAGGAGCTGCATGAACTTTTTTTTACCCTTCGTGATAAATTTAACCAAACGTTTATCATTGTTACACACGATAAAGAACTTGCTGAAATGGCAGATAGAAGCTTAAAAATGAAAGACGGTGTTTTTGTAAGTTAGTGTAGGTTGTTTTAAGTTGTGTAGTTACTTTTTTTTATTTTTTGAGCAGATAATTTTTACAATTTCGTTATTCTTTTTTAGTGGGCATGGATAAAAAGGACCTGAAAGATTTTTTGGAAGAAAAATATTTAGAATATAACACGCTGCAGTTCATACAAAACGATCCGGTGTCGGTCCCTCATCAATTCAGTATAAAAGAAGATATTGAAATTGCCGGGTTTCTGGCAGCATCCCTTGCTTGGGGCCAACGGGTAACCATCATTAATAAATGTAATTTGTTGCTTGGTTTAATGGATAATGCACCTTTTGAATTTTTACGTTTTAGTAAAGAACATGATTTAAAAAGGTTTTATAAATTCATCCATCGTACGTTTAACGGAGATGATTGTTTTTATTTTATAAAGGCACTCAAGTTACTTTATGTGAACCATGGAGGTATAAGCAAAATCATTAATAAAACATATGCGAAATACGGTAATTTAAAAGAGGCCCTAACAGAATTCAGGAAATTATTTTTATCATTTTCACCTTTACCCAGAACAGGAAAACATGTAGCCAATGTTCAAAATGGCGCGGGAGGGAAAAGGTTAAACATGTTCTTGCGCTGGATGGTGCGTACAGAAGGGCCGGTGGATTTTGGAATATGGGAGCATATACCAACATCAGCATTATTTGTGCCACTTGATTTGCATACAGGAAATGTTTCAAGAAAGCTTGGATTGTTAACGCGAAAACAGGATGACTGGCGGGCTGTTGAGGAATTAACAGAAAATTTAAGGTTACTTGATAAGAAAGATCCTGTAAAGTATGATTTTGCTTTGTTTGGGTTGGGTGTAAATGAAAATTTTTAATCAGATTAAGCCGGAATATTATATTTTTTATGTTTTTTTGAAATTGTTTATTTAGTTTTTGAACGAATACCCTGACATATGACATTCAGAATTATCGATTACGGCATTATCATATTTTATATTTTCATCACATTGCTAATTGGCTTGTACTTTAGAAAAAGAGGGAGCAACAGCCTACAGGATTATTTTTTAGGGGGGCGAAATTTACCTTGGTACCTGGCTGGCCTCTCAATGGTTGCTACTACGTTTGCTGCCGATACACCTTTGTTGGTGACAGAACTTGTTGTGAAGAATGGTATTTCAGGAAACTGGTTATGGTGGAACATGTTAATTGGAGGAATGCTTACTGTATTTTTCTTTTCAAAATTATGGCGCCGTGCCAATGTACTAACGGAACTGGAGTTCATTGAATTAAGATACGATGGGAAAGCCGGGGCTTTTTTACGAGGTTTTAAAGCAGTATATTTAGGTATTTTCATGAACGTGCTAATTATAGGCTGGGTTAATTTGGCTTTAAAATCTATTTTACAAATATTCTTTGATATTCCAGAGTCGCAAGTTATTTGGTATGTTTTTGGGGCTATGTTGGTTGCGGTTATTTACTCAACAATATCAGGACTATGGGGTATTACTTTTACAGATGCGGTACAATTTATTATGGCAATGACCGGATCAATTGTGCTTGCAGTTTTTGTTGTGAAATCAGAAGAAATTGGTGGGTTATGTGGGTTAACAACAAAGCTTAATGCCATTTCAACGGAATACCTGAATTTTTTCCCCACCTTAACCAACCAAGGGGGGAAGGGTATTGTATATTCTATATCGGTATTATCGTTTATTGCCTTCGTAGGTGTACAATGGTGGGCAAGTTGGTATCCGGGAGCTGAACCCGGAGGAGGGGGCTATGTTGCCCAACGTATGATGAGCGCTAAAAATGAGAAACATTCTCTTGCTGCAACCCTGTTTTTTCAAGTGGCCCATTATGCTATTAGACCCTGGCCATGGATTATAGTGGGGCTTTCAACTATAATTTTATATCCGGGATTGGGGGTTAACGAAACCCGTGAAGGCTATGTTATGGCTATTACACAATTTATGCCACAAACATGGGCAGTACTTATGCTTACAGCATTACTGGCTGCTTATATGAGTACTATATCTACCCAGTTAAATTGGGGGAGTAGCTTTATTGTTAACGACCTTTACAAGCGTTTTATTAAAAAAGAAGATCGGTTTGATTCACCACGAAAAGCTGAAAAAGAATACGTATTGGCAGGAAAGATAGCGACTCTTATTGTGATGGTATTATCGCTGGTGGTTACTATGATGTTTGATACCATTAAAGAAGTTTGGGAGTTCTTGATAGCCTGTGGGGCGGGTTTAGGAATGGTGTTGATTTTGCGATGGTTTTGGTGGAGGGTAAACGCGTGGAGTGAAATTTCAGCAACCATTATACCTATCATTGTTTTGCTTTTTATAACCAAGTTTACACAACTGGAATTTCCATTATCATTATTTTATTTGGTAGGAATAACTACTGTTTGCTGGATTTTAATTACGTATATTACTCAACCTGTTTCTGAAGAAAAACTAATTAATTTCTACAACAGGGTAAAGCCAATAGGATGGTGGAAAAGAATTCATGCCAGCGGATATGTTCAAGTAAACAGAAAATATTATGTGTGGTTGTTTTCGAGCTGGGTTTCTTCCATCATTTTTGTATACAGCATATTGTTCAGCACGGGTTACCTGCTTTTTTATAATGCTGAGAATTTTTTCAAATGGATTGGTGTTTTGATAATAAGCGGAATCGTATTATATTTTTCTTATCACAATTCAGAGAAGTATCAATAAACATTTCCTTCTTTATCAACCATTGGGGCAAAACGAACGGGCAGTACCATTTGTTCGCTCATTTTTCCATTGATTTTTCGAATAAGTACCAGTTTTTGCACGTAACTTCTGCCTACCGGGATTATCATCCTTCCCCCTTCTGCAAGTTGATCTTTTAAATCAGGTGGAATATTTTCAGGTGCACAGGTAACAATAATTGCATCAAATGGTGACTTTTCTGGCCAACCTAAGTAACCGTCACCAACTTTGAAATATATATTGTTGAAACCTTCTTTTGTTAAGATATTCTGTGCATTTACAGATAATTGTTTAACAATTTCAATAGTATAAACTTCTTTACATATTGATGCCAAAACAGCGGCCTGATATCCAGACCCGGTACCTATTTCAAGAACCCTGCTTTGGTTATCAAGTTCGAGAAGTTCGGTCATAAAGGCTACAATGTAGGGTTGATAAATAGTTTGGTCAAAACCAATTGATAATGGAAAGTCGCCATACGATTTTTCCTGCAATTCTTCTGGAACAAAAACATGTCTTTTCACCGTGCGCATAGCGTTTATCACGTTTCTATCAATTATGCCACGGTCTTTAATTTGTTCTTCTACCATGAGGTTTCTTTGTTTCTCGAATTTTACCTCACTATTTTGACATGAAGATATAAAAGAGAAAATACACGCATAGGCTGCAATAATACCTATTCTATTTCTATATATATTTCGTATCTTCATGCCCCAAAAGTATAAAATATTCAATTTTAATTACTAAGTTTTCTATTCATTTTTAAACAACTTGTTCAAAACATGTGCATTACTATGTATCCATAGTTTTTAATTGAAAGCAATTTAAATCATAAAAATAAAAGGTGCTACAAATCAAATGCCAAATAATTATTTTAAGTTCAAAAAATTTACGGTGATGCAAGAAAGTGTATCTATGAAAGTAAGTTCAGATGCAGTTTTATTTGGGTCATGTGTGGATACACTAAATTGTGAAAATATACTTGATATTGGCACAGGTACTGGTCTGCTGAGCCTTATGCTTGCCCAAAAGAATGAAAATTCCAAAATTGAAGCAATTGAAATTGATCAGCAAGCATTTGAAAAAGCACGGTTGAATTTTTTTAATAGTCCTTGGGCAAACAGGTTACATGTTCGTTACATAGATTGGAATTCATTTTGGCCTTCGCTTACTAAAAAATATGATTTGATAGTTTGTAATCCCCCGTTTTTCTCGGGCGATTTATTACCTAAAGACAAGAAAAGGGTTTTTTCCCGTCACCAACAGACATTAAAATATGAAGAACTCATGAAAGGGGCCTATCGTTTATTGTCGGAAGGAGGAACGTTTTTTTTATTGGTTCCCTACCAATTAAAGGAAAAAGTGATAATTATTGGTGAAAATAACCAATTGTACTGTAATAAAATAATCAATGTAAAAAGTTCACCTATAAAAAATTTTCACAGGTCGGTTTTGATTTTTGAACGTAGTAATAATCAAAATCCGGGACAAGAAATAATTATTAGAAATGAAGATGGTTCATATACAGAGATGTACAAAAAACTATGCGGCGATTTTTACATTTTTTTATAGTTATCGTCCTGATGAAGATGCTTTTTTGCGCCAATAAGCAATATATTTTTTTTGAGAGATAATACCAATTGGCCCCTCATATATTCCACCTCCTAATTTGTAATCGAGGACCCTGACGGCAATAATATTTACCTGGTTCTTTTTTAACAGGTTTTTAGAAAAATAATATCCCCGTGTAGCATCATATGTTTTTTCATTTTCTCCTGCACTCCCCTCGAAAAATCCGGTCCCACCAATATGCACCCCGTTTACGAATACCTCATCAATATCGTCAATTTTGCCTAACATTAAAATTAACATGTCGTCATCAATATTCTCTTTGTAAACAAATGATGTCCGGTACCATGCATAACCGTCATAGTCTTTATAGCCCTGATTTTCCCAATAGGAAGGGACTACCAGTGTGTTCCAGTGTGAATCATCAAGCTCTGGTTTTTTATAAATGGACTGATCCCCAATTTTAAATTTCCATTTCCCCTGTAAGTTAATATCCAGGTTAATACGTATTCCACTGGTATAAATCCCTATATTGCCACTAACAATCCCCCCTTCGGAATGTGAATCATAAATTTTTACAGCGATTACATTTTTTTGATCGTAGCGTATCAGGTTTTCAGGAATATAGTATTGCCTTCTGGCATCATAGGCACTTGAATACATGGGAGGAAAAGCACCAGTAGTTCCTATATGTTCACCATTAAAATATACTTTATCAACATCGTCAATATAGCCAAGGTCAATATAAAAAATATAGCCTTTATAACTGGAAGGTATGGTTATGTTCTTACGGTAGTAAGCATATCCATTGTATCCATAAAAACCTTGGTTTTCCCAAGGTGACGGAACTTTGATTGATTCCCAGGCTTTATCGTCATACCAGTATCCGGCCCATTCATCTTGATTGCCTATGGAGAACTTCCACTCACCCCGTAAGTCAATTATCTTGTTTGATTGTGAAAAAATATTCACTGAGCATGCCAGGCATACTCCTATGTTTATAATTCTACTTTTCATATTCAACACATTTTAGTTTGGTCTGGTTTCGTTCCTATCTGATCATTTTAAATCAATCTACCAGCCACTCATACAGGTAGTCCCAGAAAGTAGAAGGTTCTTCGTGTTTATTTTTGTACCTTTCATAGTTGTGCCCTGTCATAATTCCTACAGGGCCGTCATAAATACCGCCCCGCTCTTGTCCGTCATAAACTATAACAGTAATTATATTTTTTTTGTTGTATTCAATAAGCCCTTCAGGAATATAATATACCCTTTTTATTTGATGTTCATTTCCATTGCCACGATAATTGTATTTACTTTTTAAATCATATACTGTACCAATAAACTGCCCGTTAAAATATACTTCGTCTATATCATCGATACGGCCAAGAACAAGGTATTTACTTTCATTTTTTAATTTATCGGTTATTACCACTTCTTTTCTGTAACAAGCGTATCCGTCATATTGTGGGTAACCCTGGCTTTCCCAGCTTGCTGGTACCTGGATGTTTTTCCAGTTACTTGCATCAAACGAGGGGTCGTTCCATTCTCGCCGGTTACCTAATTTAAACTTCCAACTTCCGTTCAAAGGAATATCAAGCAGTGAGTAGTCAGCATCAATATAAAGGCCTATTGCGCCTGAGCGTATCCCTCCTGGTCCCCATGCATCGTATACTTTAATTGCAATTACATTATTTCCGCTAAAATTTAATGTGCCTTTAGGTATAACATAACGTCTTTCAAGGTCATATGCAGTTTCATATGCTGGTGGAAAATTACCTGTTTTACCAATGAATTTTCCGTTTATGTATACTTCATCCACATCGTCAATTATTCCGAGGTCAAGAATTACCGGGCTCTCTTCAGGCAAACTGTAGGTTTGAAAAGTTTTACGATACCAGGCAAATCCATTATAATCTTCATAACCATTTTGTTCCCAGTCAGATGGAACATAAATCTGATCCCAATCAGTATCATTGAATTCAGGATCTGCCCATTTCACATTATCACCAATGGAAAATTTCCAATAGCCGGTTAACCGGTTAACTAGTTTATAATCACTGGCATCCATGTTTTTAACCGAGGTGGTAATTAGTATCAGGTACAGTATTGTTTTTTTTATATCCTTCATTACATAAAGTTTAACTCAATCAAATATAATAGCGAACATACTGATTCCTGTCACTTATGGGTAAAATATTGTCATAAATTGTCATAAGAGTTTCCTCTCTTGTTACCATATAAAAGGCTTATACCAATTTGTAACCAACGCCATGAATAGTAAGGATCTTTTTGGGGTTATTCGGATCGGTTTCTATTTTCTGACGGAGTTTCAAAATAAAATTGTCTACCGTACGGGTTGTGATCTCGTTGTTCACGCCCCATACTTCATTCATTATGTCAAAGCGGTCAACAGCTTGGTTTTTATGGTTACACAAATATTTTAAAATTTCAACTTCTTTAGACGACATTTTTACAGATGTATCTTCTATAAATGCCTCATACGTCCTGAAATTTACTTTTAATTTACCTACCAGGCACTGCTCTTGGTCATTTTGCCCGTTTGTGGTTGTGCCTCTTCTTAAAACTGCTTTTACTCGTGCAATTAATTCCCTAAGGCTAAAAGGTTTTGTTATATAATCATCTGCACCTAATTCCAGTCCACGCACTTTGTCTATTTCTTCCCCCCTTGCAGTCAGTAATATTATAGGTGTATTGTTGCCTTCTTTACGTATGGTTTTACAGATATCAAATCCCGACATATTTGGTAACATTACGTCAAGCAAAACCAAGTCATAATTATTATTCTTTATTTTATTGTACCCTGCATTTCCCTCCTCGGCAGTGTCCACCTCATAGCCTTCAAATTCAAGGTTATCTTGAAGTCCTTTTAACATATTGGTTTCGTCTTCTACTATTAGTATTTTTTTCATAACAACGGTTTTATTATACTGTTAATACATGATACCTTCTTGCGGAAATATTAACCTGAACGCGCTCCCTTCACCCTGCTTGCTTTTAAGTGAAATTTCACCATGGTGGGCGTCCATAACATGTTTTACAATGGTTAATCCCAAGCCTGTACCTTTAGCTTTGTATGCCAGGTCGCCACTGGTTACCCTATAAAATTTGTCAAAAATGTTTTTTTGGTCTTTTTCTGAAATACCTATTCCACGGTCTCTTACTTCAATAAAAATTTTATCATTTAAACGGCCAGTTTTAATGGTGATTGCTTTGTTTTCCCCGCTGTATTTAACTGCATTGTCAATTAGGTTAATCACAGAATCGCTAATCGCTTCTTTATCAGCAAATATTAATGGAAGATCCGAAGAAAGTTCAGTTTTGTATTCAAATCCACGGTTTTCCAGATGAAAATGATACGTACTCATTATACTTTCCACCACTGCATTAACATCTGTATCGGAGAACTGATATTCGCGTTTTCCCTTTTCTATCCGTGTGAAATTTAAAATTTTATTTACTATTCCTGAAAGCCGGATTGTTTCCTGAAGTATGATGTTATAATACTCTTTCTTTTTTTCTTCTTTTTTAACCCGGTCCATATCCAGGGTTTCAACATACATCTGTATAAGGGCCAATGGTGTTCTTATTTCATGTGATACGTTCGATATAAATTCGGATTTTAACTGGGCTAATTCTATTTGGTTCCTCATGGTCCTGAATATCATAAAAACCCCTAATAACAAAGCAAGGGTAACAGATGTGCCTAAATAAAGGAATTTTTGTGTCCGTGGTTTTACAATATCTGAAATTGTACTGCTTTTTAATGAAATACCACTTGAAAATCCTGGTAACAGCCATATTTTTTCAGTAGAGGTTTTTTTAGCTATTTCTTCATGAATATCTGAGACATAAACAGGGGTATCATTCCCTTTTTGAAATATGAAAATATTAAAATCCTGACCGGCAGTTTGCTGTGTTTTGGGGCCAAGTATATCATTTATAAATATTTTAGGATCGAACACATATCCACATACGTTCAACTTTCCATCCAAATCGCATACGAATAAAATGAGTATGTCGTCCGAGTTGTTCATAGTAAACGATTCTGGTTTTTTATAATCGTTTTCTTTATAGTATTTTTTTAATTTCTGTATAGTTGACTCATTATCCCGTAGTATTTTTTCAATTTCGGTAATTTCGGATTTTTCAATTTTACTATTAGTTTGTTGTATTTTTCCATTTTCGCTTGCAAAAAAATACCGTATGGCAGGTAACTGTGATAAATTTCCAGAATTTTTATCCGGTTTCCCATTGTGATTTACCAGCTCGCCCGAAATGGTCCTGTTCCATTCATTGATAATATCATTCGTGAAAAGATTCAATGAGTAAAGAGCTGTTCCCAGCGATTTTTCAATTACTTCTTCAATTTTTTTTTCATAATGCGAATAATTGCCCATTTCAAAAACTGAAAAAATTAATGTTGGCAGAAAAATGATCAGGAAAAGTATGTAAAACGCTATTTTAAATTTTCGTGGCATACAATTGGGTATTTGAACAAATGTATAAAAAAAATATTGTTATTAACTCGTGAATAAGTTCTTGATCCAATTTTTATGCATTCATATATTATGCTCTATTTTTGGTTGGGAAATTAAAATTTAAAAATTTATGGCAAAGAACGGTGTGGTTGAAACGCCTTTAATGAAACAGTATTATGCTATTAAAGAAAAGCACCCTGAAGCCATATTATTGTTTCGGGTGGGTGATTTTTATGAAACGTTTGGTGAAGATGCCGTTCAAACTTCAGGTATTCTTGGCATAACGTTGACAAAAAGGGCAAATGGCGCTGCTTCTTATGTTGAGTTGGCGGGGTTTCCGCATCATGCACTTGACACATACTTGCCTAAATTGGTGAGGGCAGGGCAACGTGTTGCCATATGTGAGCAGCTTGAAGACCCTAAAATGACAAAGAAAATTGTAAAACGTGGTATTACTGAGTTGGTTACCCCAGGTGTTTCGTTAAATGATAATGTGCTTCAACATAAAGAAAATAATTTTTTGGCTAGCGTGCATTTTGAGAAAAATAGGGGAGGGATAGCTTTTCTGGATATTTCAACAGGTGAGTTTTTAGTGGCAGAAGGGAATTTTGATTACCTGGATAAATTGTTAAACAGTTTTTCGCCCAGGGAGGTGTTGTTTGAACGTGGTTCCGGGCAGGTGTTTAAAACTAATTTTGGGGACAAGTTTTATACATTTAAACTTGATGATTGGGTATATAAATATGACACAGCAAATGAAAAACTATTGGGCCATTTTGGGACCTCTTCTTTAAAAGGCTTTGGCATACAAGACCTGAACCTTGGGATTGTAGCAGCCGGATCAGTGCTTCACTATCTTTCGGTTACTCAACATTCTGAATTAAAACATATAACAAAAATTAGCCGGATTGAAGAAGGCAATTACGTGTGGCTGGATAAATTTACCATCAGGAACCTGGAATTGCTTTTTACTTTAAATGATGGTGCAAAAACCCTGGTAAATATACTTGACAAAACCGTAACTGCTATGGGGGCAAGAATGCTGAAACGATGGATAGTTTTGCCCCTTAAGGATGAAAACCAGATTAATAAAAGACTTGATATTGTAGAATATTTAATGAAAAACCCTGCTATACGGGATGTGGTTTTCGAAAATTTTCAACATATTGGGGATCTTGAGAGATTGATATCAAAGGTTGCCACCGGGCGAATTAACCCTAGGGAGGTATCTCAGCTGAAAATAGCCTTGGATGCTATCGTTCCTATTAAAAAACTATGCGAAAGTTCAAAAAATGAAGCTTTGCAACAAATAGGAGACCAATTGAACCCGTGTATCTCTTTAATTGAAAAAATTGAACAACAATTGAGTGAAGACCCTCCTGTAGCCCTGGCCAAAGGTAATGTG
>JBNLCS010000136.1:0-5967 GCA_050303935.1 Bacteroidales bacterium | reverse complement strand
CTAAAATATTTTCAACTATTTTTTGTGATCATAACAATTCATTTCACAATAACTTTTAAAAACACCTTATTTTTCTTATAATTGGAGGGTGATAAACACTGTATACTCATCAAATTGTTGAAATATGGACTTCTCAAATTTCATTTACCATAAAAGTAAGGTACCATCAAAAAAATGGGAAAACGAAAAATTCTTTTCTGATTTAAAAGATAAATTCGTTAAAGAGATTTCTCAATCAGACCTATATAAAGAATATAAGGAAAAATATAACGAGAAATCCGTTGAAGGTTTTATTAATGCCTATGCTACCATTAAATCAGATTTATGTAAAAGTTATGATTATTACTTCAGGATAGGTGAAAAAGAAGGTGAACTCAAGTTCAGAAAAGATACGGAAAATGCTTTTAGGCTATTAAAACAAAAAAAGTTATTTAACCTTCAATTACAGTGGCGTGCCGAAAAAATTAAATTAGATGGCGTTAAAATGTGCGAAGACTTTGCTTTTTGGGGTAAAAATATTGATGATTGTCACTTCTTACCTAAAATAACAGAACATGAAGTTACTATTTTAAAAGAGTACATTAAAAACAATAACGGTGTAGAAGAAATTTTTCACTATCACGCGTATTTCTATCAGAATTATTACGAAATAATGGAAAAAGATGAAAAGGGGTTACCTTCAAACATGCCAGATTTTTATGACTATTACGACACCATGATGGGTACATCTTCCCTGTTATTATTACCCGACAAAAGAGGGCCAAAAGAAGAATTCTATCATGACCTTAACAGGAACGAACTACACAAAAAAGTGAAAAACAAAAGTAAAAACAGTCCCGAAAAGCCAAAAAAACATCTCTTCTCCTATGATCTTAATGAAACCTTAAATTTTGCAGAAAAGTTTGAAACAGATAATCATGTTAAAGAACTGTTCAGATATTACAAGATTTTGCATAGCAAAACCCGCGATACAATAGACAGGGTTGACCTAAACGAAGCAATTAGAATACTTGATGATGCAGATGAGGATATTATTATGCCCGGTGGTAAAAAATGGCAGGATGCCATTGTGGAATGTGCAAATAGATATAAAGCCTCAAAAATAGTTAAAGAACTGAATATTATCTATGAAGAATATGTTATGTTTTACGACCTTGGAATAAAAAAAGGACTGTCGTCAGATGAAATCAAAGAGGAATATGAAAATGATTCCATAATAAAACTCTATTCCGGATCAATTTTAAATGGCAGGGCATTGAACAATGAACCGCGTGATTTTAATTTCTAAAGTGTATGTTTGCTATTTCATTGTAAATGGCACTTCTACTGTAACTTCAACTTCTTTGGCAATATTGTCACGGACCAGGGCAGGAATTTCAATTTTATAGTCGGCAGTTTTTACAATAAACACAGATTTTGCAGTAAGGACCTTTTTATTAACCTGAATGGAAACAGGCAACGTATTTTCTGTTTCAACGCCATGAATGGTGAGCTTGCCTGTTATTGTAACCTCATACGTACCTTCTTTGGTAAAATCATACGATGAAAAATTGTCAATGGTACCGGTAAACGTTGACTTTGGAAACTTTTCCGATTCCATGTAGTTTTCATTAAAGTGCTCCTGCATCAATGCTTTCTTAAATTCAAAATTTTTAATAAACATACTTACCTGTACTTTACCTGATGACAAATCAATAATAGCTGCTACAGCGTCATTTGTAGCCTCAATATCTTCTAAAGGGGCACTGGAGAAAAACCTTACTTTCCCTTCTTTCGACAATAACCTTTGGGCTTGCATTTCAATGCAAAACAAGGATACAACTAATACAATCAATACTTGTTTCATCTGTTTCATTATTTTATAATTTTATGTTCTATTAACTTCGTAAAGCACACAAACTTAGTTGTCAAATAAGCCAACCTCTGATTTTCCGGTGCTTTTCTCATAATACTTGTTTAATACAAAGAAAACACACGCGAAACGTTAAACCCAATGTGGACCCCACCATCGAGCCAATTACCGGTTGTTTCTGTTATAAACCCTTTTTCTATCATAGCTACCGAATTACTCAGAAATACCTGGAACACATGCCCGCCTGTTTCGATATCAAACCCAATTGAAAGCGGGTTATATGTTTCCAAACTTCTAAAATCGTTAACAGGTGGTACAACATAGTAATATTCCATGTTAACAGATACCCTTTTGGAAAGTTTAAAACGTCCCCCCAAACCTACTGAAAAAGTATCGTTTGGATCAAGCTCCGTGGGTACTATATTTTTATGCACGTACGAGGGGGCCAATTGGAACGAAAACCTGTCATTAAACTTGCGTGCCACTAATACCTGATGGGCATAGCTCAACCTGTCTGTCAAATATTCTTTACCCGGTTTATACAAGTGCAGGGTGTTGGCACTCATCGTGTTTAAAATAGAAATAGAAATTGGAAAACTGTTCTCTCCTTCCCTTTGTTTTGTCAACTTAAACTTCAGCAGGCCATCATATGTTTTCTCATATGTCCCCCTTCCTATTCCCACCATGAGCCAATCCATTACCCCCAGGTCAAAACCAAAATGGATATGGGCCTCATCAAGCCCCCAAAGGTTATAATAACCGCTGTTTAATTGACCAAACCTGTGTGCTATCCTAAAATCAAGCTGTCCTTTTTTCATCAACTCCACCGAATGACCGGTTACAACATGTGTTGATTTAAAGGTTGCTGTTGTTTCGTAAAGGTCTTTTCCTGCTATTTCGTTCATTAAATCATCAATATCCTGACCCTGGGATATATTATGGTTAAAAAGTACAATAAGCAATACGTAATATTTTCGCATGATATAATTATATTAATTATTAGGGGCCCCTTGTTCAACCCAAATTTCAATGGTCCGTATCTTACATGGATCTAATTTAGCGGCATCTTTCGGCATTTTAGAATAATCAGGGTTGTGGTTAATAGCCCCTGTTAAAATTCCCTCTCCGGCCAATATTTTGAGATTATCGTAATCTTCCAATGTAATGTTATCACCATAAGCGGCAGACCTTGCATTGCTGTGACAAGCAAAGCAATACAACCCGAGCAATGGCTTAATAGATTCGGTATACGTAACATCAGTGGTATCACATTGATATTCAAAACCTCCGTAAAGCCACTCGTCACTATCATAATAGCATGACCCTGCAATAAACAACGAGGAAATAAGTACAAGCAGTGTAATATATTTTGTAATTGTTGATTTCATATTAACAATATTTTAAATGCTTAATTATTCTTTGCCCCTTCTTCTATCCATAATTTAATTATTTTAACAGAACACGTATCCAGTTTTGCCGCTGACCTTGGCATAGCCGAAAACCCGGGCAACCGTTCAATTACCCCGTATAAAAGGGAAAACCCATCTTGCTGCATGTTAGCTACATCCACAATATTATCATAACCCTCCAGGTTAATGCCCCCTCGTAACCGGCTTGCGTTATGGCACCCAACACAATTGGCATTAATAATTGGCCAAACGTCATTACTAAAACTTACTGAATCTTCAAAGCAGGGAGGCGGCGGTGGTGAAGTTGTATCCACAGGTTCAGGAATTGTATCAACCGGAATTGTGGTTGTGTCATCTTCCGGAAAACACCTGGTATTCATGGCCCCCTGTTCAATCCATATTCTTATCATTGTACGCTGCTGATAGGTTAACGGCTGTTCCGGTGGCATCATGTCATCGCTATTTATAGCCGTAATAACTTTATACAGTACGCTGCTTTGTGCATCCCCGGGTGTTATCATTTTAACAACCGATTCATAATTTGTTGCAACAAAACCTTCCGTTGCAGTTTGTTCATCATGGCAACCTGATGTTCCACAAGATGTTTGCAACAAGGGCAATACATCCTCCTGAAAACAAATGGTGTCATATTCATACAAGTGAACAGGCTCACGTGTACATGAGTTTAGGGCACATGATAAAATTGCAACTGGTAAAAGCAATAAAACAGAAATATTTTTTAGCATGTTCATATACGGTTTATTCAAAGAAACGATAAATATATAACCAAATTATCACAACTTTGTTAATGAAATCTTAATATCCAAATAGCCCGTTAAAACATTTAACCGTTTAAATGTTGGATTTAAAACTATACTTCAATAAAAGCTTTTATTTTTGCAGGACATTATGAATAAAACGAATACCATATGCGCTATTTCCACTGCCCAAGGCATGGGTGCCATTGCACTTGTGAGATTGAGCGGCAAAGAATCGCTAGCAATATGTAATAAGATTTTCAGGCCAAAATCAAAAAAAAGGACTTTAAAAGAATTACAGGCTAATTCTACCTTGTTTGGGACCATACATGAGAATGAAGAAGAAATTGATGATGTTGTGGTTTCTTATTTTAAAGCGCCGAACTCATACACAGGTGAAGACATTGTGGAAATATCCTGCCATGGTTCGGTGTATATTCAACAAAAAATTTTAAACTTGTTACTAAAGAATGGCGCCTCTATGGCAGGGCCGGGCGAATTTTCCATGCGGGCTTTTATGAATGGAAAAATGGATCTTTCTCAGGCCGAAGCAGTATCAGACTTGATTTATTCGCAAACGGCCAGTTCGCATCGAATGGCACTGGAACAAATGCGAGGAGGTTTTTCAAATAAATTAAAAGAATTAAGGCAACAATTACTAAACTTTACCTCGCTGATAGAACTGGAACTGGATTTTAGTGAAGAGGATGTTGAATTTGCCGACCGTTCAGAATTTAAAAAACTTCTGCTGGAAATTGAGAATGAAGTAAAAAAACTTCTTTCATCTTTTGAGCTTGGAAATGCAGTAAAAAATGGAATTCCCATTGCTATAGCCGGTAAACCAAATGTTGGCAAATCAACCCTGTTAAATACCATATTAAATGAAGAAAAAGCCATTGTCTCAGAAATTGAGGGCACCACAAGGGACACCATTGAAGATGTTTTAAATATTAAAGGAATAGCTTTCAGGTTTATTGACACGGCCGGTATACGTGAAACCACAGATAAAATTGAAAGCATAGGTATTCAAAGGACCTTTGATAAGGTTAAACAGGCCAGGATTATTTTACTGTTGGTGGACGCAGAAGACGAAATCGATAAAATTAACCAACAGGTAAAGCATATACAAGCTGCTAAAAACCAGGAATTATTTATCCTGTTTAACAAAATAGACAAAGTAGATAACAGGATCTGGGAGGAAAAAATAAAAACCCTTGAGAATTATACTTGTTATCCTATTATTGCCAAAGACCCGGATAACATTGAGAATTTTTTAAATTTATTACATGATAAGGTTGAAAAAGAGATTAACGAATTTGATAATTCTTTGGTTTCTACCATGCGTCATGCTGAGGCCCTGTTGCGCACCATTGAATCATTAGAACATGTAAAAAAGGGGCTGGATGACAATATTTCCACAGATTTACTTGCAATTGATATACGGGGTGCCTTGCATTACCTGGGCGAGATAACGGGCGAGATCAATACAGATGAGATACTGGGAAATATATTTAAAAATTTCTGTATCGGAAAGTAAAAGCAACACAAAAGTTAAATGAAAATTAAAGCATTTGATACATAAATAGTGAACAGAATTTAACATGAAATAATGTATGAACGCATTCGAATTATCTAAACAAGAAAAGAAATTAGCAAAACAAATAATTGACAAGGGATTGCAAATTGAATATGCCAATGGTATTAAAAAGCAAAACAAAATTATTGAGCAATGGAAAGAGGGGAAAATTGATAATAAAGATGCGTATATGAAGTTATATAAATCAACAATTAGCCACGATAAACATATTGCAAAAAGGTATGATGATATGAGAGGATCAAAATATTTATTCATTATTGCAGCTCAGTTAGCTGATGGGATTATCACTCTAGAAGAAATTGAAAAGTTTAGCATAGATACTAAAAACAGGTTACTTATACTGAGTGGTAT
>JBNLCS010000135.1:0-4832 GCA_050303935.1 Bacteroidales bacterium | reverse complement strand
GTTGTCATATATATTTGTACTACCTCATCACCATCGTATTGGCCTGTATTTTTAACATCTACACTAATTGTTATTTTGTCGTGAGGGGTTATTTTATCTTTACTTATTTTAAAGTTACTGTATTCAAAAGTAGTGTACGATAACCCATATCCAAATTCATAAGAAACTTCTTTATCGAAATACCAGAAAGTACGTCCATTTTTAGCCGGGCCTCCTCTTAGCGTGTAATCAGTAATGGGTGGAAGATCATTCAAAGATTTATACCATGTACCGTTTAGTTTACCTCCTGGATTAGCATCACCAAAAATAATGCTTGCAATAGCTTCACCTTGCGCCTGACCATTGTATCCAACCCAGATAATTCCGGGAATGTTTTCAAGATTTTTAAATGTTTCAACTTCAACACAGCCAAGTGTTTGCATAACTACAATTGTGTAAGGGTTAACTTCGGCTACTGCTTTGATAAGGTCTGGTTGGTTCCCCGGAAGCAATAAAGTAAGCCTGTCTGCTTCTTCAGTGGCCGTTTTTTCGTCAGTACCTACAAATACTACCGCAACATCTGCCGATTTGGCCATTTCAATGGTTTCTTCATCAATGGGTGCATCTTCAGGAGCTTTGTAACAAAGATATAAGGTTTGGGGTTCTGTAACACCTAACTTATTTACTTTAACCTTCATCAGGCTACCACCTCCATATACTCCACCTGCCCTGGCTCCGGAAGCAACAGTTGCATTTAAGACAGCAATCAGGTTTCCATCGGTTGAACCTACTCTTACTTCAATAATACCCCCTACAGTTGGAATATTTACAGTTATACCCATACTGTCAACATTAGTTAGATCAATATTATTATAGGATGTCCATGATCCATCATTGATGGTCCTTACTTGTTCGATTGACCCCATACCGGAACCGACTGTAATTCCTTTTGAAGCTGCTGCGTATTTGGTAGCGTCATATTTGGCAACATTGCCATCAGTCTTATATAGTTCAAACCCCGCAACATACAACAAGTTGCTTTTGCTGGCTGTATTACCACCAGAGCTATGTAAAATTTTGGTTTTATAGCTATTTTCAGAGATGTATTTTTCAATTCCTTTTACAGGCGAAATCATATTTTCAGGGGCTGGTCTTCCTGAGTAAGGCCCGAGTTCTACTTCATCTGCCTGAGGCCCAATCAGGGCAATTGTTTTGAGTTCATCTGGAAATAGAGGGAGCGCTTGCCTGTTCGTTTTTGTAATATTATTATTTTTTAATAGAACCGGTGTTTTTGTAGCTACTTCTTTGGCCAATACCTGGTTTGCTTTCGAATTAACAAGATTCTTTGGGAATAAAGCAAAGGGGACCATTTCAGGGGGGTCAAATTCCCCTGTCCGCATTCTTATAGTAAATATGTTCAATAAAGCCCTGTCAATGTCACCAATGGTAATTAATCCTTTATTCAGCGCTTCAATGGTATTTCTTTGGTATACACCTCCACAATCTGAATCCACACCAGCCTTTAAGCCCATTGCAGTGGCTTCTTCGGCGGTTTCAACATAATAGTGCCCTGTATAAATGTCTTCAATGGCAGCACAGTCACCGGTAATGTATCCCTTCATACCATATGTTCTCCGGGCTATGGTATCAAGATATAGTGGGCTTGCAGAGGTAGGTACCCCGTTTACGGCATTATATGAAGACATGATGGAAGGTAAATTGTCTTCTTCAATTAATTTTTTATAAGGAGAAAGGTAAAATTCCCGCATATCTCTGTTATCCATGTTTGAGCTGCTTACATGCCTGTCGAATTCGCTGTTGTTAGCTAAATAATGTTTTGCACAAGGAACAGCTTTTAAATATTCAGGATCGTCACCGGTCATTCCTCTCACGAAACCTCCTGCAATTTGAGAAACGAGAAAAGGATCTTCACCATATGATTCTCCTGTTCGTCCCCACCGTGGGTCCCTTATGGGTTCTACCACAGGAGACCAGAAAGTAAGCCCTTTGGTACCAGTAGCAAATATAGCCCGGGCTTCATTAGCAATGGCAGACGCTTCTCTTTGCATAAGATCGGGGTCCCATGCAGATCCCAGGGCAACACTGTTAGGAAATGAAGTTGGAGCTTCAAGGCCTGCTCCGGGATTGGCAGAACCCAATATTCCATGGAGTGCTTCACTCCATACATTGTATGATTTTATTCCTAGCCTGGGAATAGCTGCCATATTATTACCCAGCAAGCTTTCCTTTTCTTCAAGCGTGAGCCTTGATATAAGGTCAGCAGCTCTTTCTTCAAAAGTATAAGATGTGTTTAGATAAATAGGTTGTTTAGAAACCTGTTTTACTGATTCACCATTTTTGTATGCTGAAAAAAGGTAAATCACTACAATTCCGGTAACTACAAACATGTACTTTCTTAAATAATTTTTCATCAGTATATTATTTTAATTCATTGGTTTGATTGGATTTATGTAAAAAGTATAAGATTCTTGGCGATCTCGTGAGCCCTGTTCATTTTAGTTTTTTGAAATAATAAAAAATTTTGATGAACGTATTATCAGTTTAAAATTTGACTATTCATAAAATATATGATTATTTTTCCATCAGTTCATTGTCATAAAATTATTGCTATCCAAATATATATAATTCGAACAATTTTTATAAAACATATATTTTTTTTAAATCTATTTTAAATTTTGAAAAGTCGAAGTTCCAAGTAAAATGAAATATAATTAGATAATTATACAAAATTTTTAATTGTTGAATATACCACTACAAGGAAAAAGTGTTTGGTTATTTTGTTGCCAATTTACTTTAAAGCTTATCAAAATAGGTATTAATTTGTTAAAATTATAAGTTCAATATGATATATGGGGATTGTGTTATTGTAAAGCATTTTTGAATTGACGGGGTTGCTCCTCTTAATGTTTACAGTATTTTCGAAATTAAGGTTTAGAAATGCAGTTGACTTTAAAAATTTAACATTCAGACAAATACAAATTTTTTGGCTTTTTTTTTTTTATTTATGTAAAAATATCTATATTTCCGAATGATTAGATAAGGCACAATAAGAAATAGGATTTTGAAATAATAAGACTACTATATTAAAATAATATATAAATTACTAACAATTAAACTGAAAATTTATGAAATCGATTAAACACTACCAGGCTTATTATTAGCCATATTACATTCATATTTTTATTAAATCGCCAGTAGAATACAAAATTCATTGTCAAAATTTAAGGTGTTGACAAATGGGATGTGTATCTCTAATGGATAAATTACAATCATATAGGTTTGTTCAATGAAAAAAATAGGTATGAGACAATTAGAATTTAAACAAGCAAATTTTAACAAATTTTGCCTTATTTCCGTTATTGCTTTAATGGTAACAGTTTTTTTTAGCTGTGAAGACCCTCATGAAAGGTTTGAGGATCCGCCATGGCTTAAAGGAGACAACATCAGAACATTACAGGAAAGGGGTGATTGCAATCATTTTTTGGAACTGATGGAAAAGTCAGGATATACGACATCCATTCAAAACCAATTATTTACATTATTTGTTCCAAAAGATAGCGCATTTGAGGTGTACATGGAAAACGTAGGAATCGATTCCATTGGAGAATTAAGTGAAAGGGAAGCGGAAGAATTATTTGGGTTACACATCTTGATTAATCCGCGTTCAAGGGATCAGTTACTCTATGAGTATTCATTCGGACAACTGGAAACTGCGGAAGGAGAATATGGTAGTTTGTTTTATAGAAAACAAACATATTCAAAACCCTTGGATTATACCGAACAGGTTTTGTACAATGAAAGCTTCCAGGGCGATACATTGAAAATAACTTCTACAAATACTTTTATTCCCTTTTTTACCACGGAATTATTTGAGGATTATTATGGTGATCCCGAAGGTTCGGATTATTTGTTTATGTACCCGGAAAGTAAATGGAGCGGTACGCAATGGGGCGATGCCATGGTTACTGAAGCTGAGGTAAGGACTTCAAGTGGCTTTATTTATTTTGTTGACCGGGTTGTTGTTACAAGGCCAACAATAGATAAATATTTGAGGGATAATAAAGACAGATTTGGGCTGTTTTACGATATCGCCCAACGTTTTGCCACCTATTCATCTGCAGGGTTGGACGAGAACAAAAACAGGGTTTATAATAAATCGTATAATCAATTGGTTGATATTGCGCGTGAATCAGGACCGGAAACTGACGTAACCTGGGCAATGTTTAATATTTATTCTGTATTTATTCCTACAAACGATGTGCTTCAGGCTTACTTGGATAAAACAGTATTTCAAACATATGAAGCCATTGATAGTGTACCGGAACTATTTTGGGTAAATTTATTAAATTCTCATTTATACAATAAATTAAGTATTAAATCTAGAATTGCAAAGGGATTTAAAAACATCTACGGCGATGCAATAGATATTGATGTTGATAATGACATTGTTTCCGCGTATATGTGTACAAACGGGCCGGTTTATGAAATGAACCGGATTCTTGAACCCAATATTTTCAATTGTGTACCGGGCTATATTATGTACAATAGTAATTATACCACATTCTTACATGCTGTAAACAATGTGGGGTTGCTAAAAATACTTAGTACCCCCGGAAAGGATGTTACATTGTTTGCACCAACCAATGAGCAACTTGAAGCTTATGGGATTATCCAAAATAAAGGCTCTAATGGTGCGGTTTCAATACAGAAAAAAGGAACGGATGGAATATTCAGGAACCTTGATGCTGAGGATGTGGATATATTGGTTCAAAACCACTTTGCCTATGGCAAATATGATCCTGCTATATTAAGTGGTGACGGCTATATCAGAA
>JBNLCS010000134.1:0-9670 GCA_050303935.1 Bacteroidales bacterium | reverse complement strand
TAAAATCGTTTAAATGAGAACCTATCTTGAATCCAGTTATTACATAATTATATAATAATTCCTCAGGTAATCCCGATATTTTTAGTTCGTCATTGGCATCAATGTTTATTTTGTTGATAATGCCACCCCTTTGTCCATTTAAGGTAACGTAGGGTTCAGGTCTATTAACTACGTTGAATATTGTAACACCTTCTTCTATAATGTTTCCGTTTTCATCATAGACGGTTGTTTTTATTTCGGTGAAACCTGTATCTGCCACCATCATAAACATTTCGTTATTCTTTTTGTATAAATTACCTTTTGAAATATCATGCTCAACCCTGAAATTGGATGGGGAACTTGAATAAACTTCAAGTGGGATTTCAGTATTTGCATAGATAGTTTCATATTCAACGGAGTCTTCTTTTATAATTTTGGATTCATCCATTATCATCGAAAGTATGATTGCTGCACAACCGCTTTCACCTCCCGGGAAGGTTGCGTAAAGGCGATATATACCTGATTCATTACATCTAAATTCAACGTTTTCAACTGTTTCATCAAGACCTTTATTATAATTTGTTGATATTAGTTCGTCTTTTTTATAAACCTGGATTATTGCTTTTTGCCCGTTTTCCGTTGCATTTACCACATTTAACTGATATCGTAACCCATTTTGGATATAGAAACTGTATTTGGCCACCGGTTCAGGTTTTCTGGGTGTAGCTTTATTAAGCTTTATCATAAAATCCCTGATAAAAACCCTGTTATCGTTTAGGTTTTTAATAGCAGTTTCAACCAGGCTGTTGTCGCACTGGGCCATAACCTTATTAGGTATAAGGATTATTGCAGCTGCTGTTATAATTACAAATAGATGTTTCATCGTTCTAAAATAGTTTAAATATCTCATTTTTAGTTTTCACCTTTTGTGGAGGTGAATGGGACCATCAGATTACTATCTAAAGTTCTGATAACCTGTCCTGTTTTGGAGAGGTCCGGTTGATTCGTATTGATTCCTTAAATGGACCCCATAGTTTTAATTTTTATATATAATTGTGGCACCCATCATTACATTAAACCTCCGTTTATCAATCTGAAACCAGGTTTGTGTTATGGAGAAATGCCATGTGCAATTTTTACCCTTTGCATTATAACCAATTCGTTGTCCGTACGAAATTTCATCAAGGATATGTTGTTTGTCACTGTTATCATTGTCATGAAACTCCTGTTTAAACGAGGATTCATTATAAAAACTGCTGTAATCGTCAGGAAATACACCTTCTATTCCGATGAATAATCCATTAACAGGGATATTGATATCAAATGCCAGCAGGTTTACTGTTGTCCATCCTTTATCTTTTGCTGGTTTTACAACCACCATACTTGGCAGCAATTCTTCACCGGGTGAATTATTTGCAGTATCAACTGAATATATGTGGATCCTGAGTGGGGCATCGGTATTTCCCTTTTTCGATAGGTAATATTTTACTTCATTTAAAATGCCGGATTTATTTTTTTTGTTCTCAATCCATATAGCCGTTTGTTGACCGTGGGTGTCAAGGTATAGGGAACCTCTTGGAATACCATTCGCATTTCCGGTTTCAACATGTTCGATTGCTTCAGGATATATGTCAATTTCATCAATGGTATAGCTTTTTTCGGCAAGATATATTTTAAACTCCCCACCTTTAAGGTAGTGTTTAACAGGAAGTGTTAAGGCTTCGTATCCCATGGTTGAAAACATGAGCGAGTCGTTCATGAATTTTTCATCAACCCGGAGTTCAAAAAAACCATTTTTATCTGCGATGGTACCAAACTGTTTGTTTTTTATTTCAACGGTTGCATAAGGTAGTGGTATATTGCTGCCTTGTTTTAATAGACGCCCTTTTACCCGAAGTTCTTCCCGTTTTTCAATCTTGTGGGAAATTATAATCAGGTTATTATGTATTTTGTAATCAATATGTGTATCTGTGAAAATCATTTGTAATAAATCTGTCAATAAAATGTTTTTTTCATGAATTGAAATTTTAGTGTCAGGTAAAATATTGCTGAAATATGAAAAATGAATATCAAATTTATTTTCAATAATAACAAACAAGCTATCATAACTAATTTCATTAACAATTATTTCCTGAGTTTTAGAGTTGTTTCCTAAAACATAGCTGGAGATAGTCCACGAAACGACTATAAATAAGGGATATTTCAGGTTTTTATATAACAATCAACTTACTATTTTTTTGAAATGATAATAATGCCTGATGAATCTGTTATCTCCAATTCAGCATGGTTTTTCAACACTTCTAAAATAACATCAAATGGCTGATTCTCAAAATACGAATTAAACTTCATACGTAACAGGGTATCGTCACGTACAATAATTTTTTTACTATAAAAATTTGAGATATCTTTCATAGCTTTGTCAAAAGGAGTGTTTTCAAAACGCAGGATATTTGTTTTCCACGATGTTATATTAGCATCATCAATTTGTTTTTTCTCCATTTTATGGGTTGTGTTCTCTAACAAGGCCATTTCCCCCTTTTCCAACAGCACGTTTCGTGGTTTATCATCCACTGCTGATTTTGCATTAAAGGCAACTTTTCCGGATGAAACGGCAACCACAGTTTTTGTTTCATTTTCTCTTGCATTTACGTTAAAAGATGTGCCAAGTACTTTTATATTTGCATTTTTTGTTTCTACCGTAAAAGGCTTTTCGGGATTTTTTTCAATTTCAAAAAATGCCTCCCCTTTTAACGAAACGGTACGCTTTTCACCGGTAAATTTTTCAGGATATTTTAGTTCACTGTATTTATTCAACCATACGGTACTTCCATCGTTCAATATTAGCTTTTCAATTTTATCATCAGAAGTAAAGGAAAGGGTTTCAGGAGTATTGTAACCGGCTTTTGAAGTAAACAAATAAACGGTTACAGCAATCAGGATAAAACCAGCTGCTATTTTTATCCATACAGGTAAGGATATTCCTTTTGTTTCTGCGTTTCTTAAAGATTTTCTTTCCAACTGTGTATCAACTTTTTGCAAGGCTACATCTTCGTTAAATGTTTTTATTTTATTAATGTCACCTGTATTTTCCCATATTTGGTACATTTCATTAAATAACTTTTCATTTTCACCTGATTCATTCATCCATTTGGTTATTGTATCTGCCTCCTCGGGGGTACAATTTCCAGTGATAAATTTTGCAATTCGATTATATAGTATTTCTTTTTTCATTGTTTCTTATGCTTTAAATGTAGACCGATTGTACCTTGGGATTACGTAAGCCCGTAACTTCTGAAAAGCAATCCCCATTTGGTTTTCAACTGTTTTTACAGAAATATTTAAATATTTGGATATTTCATCGTAGGTAAGGCCTTCATACCGGCTCATTAAAAATATTTCCTTGCATTTTTTAGGAAGATTTTCAATAGCTTGTTTTAATATTCCCAACAACAATCCAGCTTCCCCTTTATCTTCAGAAATTTCTTTGTCCTGTTCAGCTTTTATGGTATACCTTTCTTCATATAGCTTTCTTGTTTTTTCCCTTTCTATTTTATTGTAAGCATTGTTACGGACACAGGTATATAAAAAAGCAATGACAGATTTGGTAACGTCAATTTTATTTTTGTTTTCCCAAAGATTAACAAACACTTCCTGCACGGTTTCTTCAGCCAGGTCGTCAACCTTTACTATTCCACGTGCAAAATTGCATAGACGGGTATAATGTTTTTTAAATAATACATCAAAACAGTTTTTATCCCCTTGTTTTATTTTGCCGAAAAGAAATTTGTCCTGATCTGCTGACATAATTAATTTTTATTGAGAGACAAATGTAAAAAAACAATCCCCCTAAAAATAAGAAAGAATTTTTAACTGATTTTTAGAGATTTTATAAAATTCTTTTTTGGGGTTTTAATACTGATTTTGTTCCACATAAAGCGGACTGAGTGCAATTAAGTCTATGATTATTAGTTTGTTAAACATGTAACCAATTACTGATAAATAAAATCATAAACTAAAAAAAGAATACAATAATTCGGGTTGTTGTTCTATAGCATTACCAACAACAACCATATCGGCACCGGCTTGATACACATTTTCAAGTGTTTCTTTGTTTTTGATGCCCCCGCCAACAATTAACGGAATATTTATGTTAGATTTTACTTTTTTGATAATATCTGTATGAACATGGTTCAGCGCCCCGCTTCCCGATTCAAGGTAAACAAGTTTGTTACCCATTAATTCACCCGCGATTGATGTTGAAACAATGAGTTCATGTTTGTCAGCAGGAATGGGTTTGGTATTGCTCACGTATTCAACGGAGGTAGTTTTACCATTTTCAATTAGTAAATATGCTGTTGGTATTATTTCCAGTTTACTTTCTACCAATGACTTTGCAGCGACCACATGCTGCCCTATCAAATACTCAGGATTTCTTCCCGAAATGAGGTTTAATAAAAGTAAGGCATCGGCATTTGTTGAAACCTGCATGTAGTTCCCCGGGAAAATAACTACGGGGATCATGGTATTTTCTTTTAAAGTGGTAATAGTGTCCTCAAATTTCTTTATAGAAGAAATGAAACTGCCGCCTACAAAAATATAATCAACATCCACAGCATTGGCCAGTTCAATGGCTTTTATCAGTTGCTGATATGTATACTCCTCAGGATCAATCAGCAAAGAAAAAATCTTTTTATGTTTTAATTTTTCTATCAGGCTCTTGTAAATCATGTATCCCCTGTTTTATTGAACTTAAAATTCCCAATATTTTTATTTAATACACCACACAACAATATAATTATCAAATTTAAAATATTTAAGCTTATAGTCTTCACGTTGGTTGTCCCGATAAACCGAACCTGCCAAAATTCCGTTTTCTTTTGGCTCAAAAGGTTCTATCAACAGGTCAGTTTTAAAATTCAGTCCGTCTTTATCACATATTTTATATAATGCTTCTTTTGCGCACCAGTGAATATAAAGGTGGTAGAATTGTAGGTCTGGATGAGGGGATATGTATTCATCTTTGTTCATAAAACGATGTGAAATTTTCCCAATGCGGTGCGACATGTACTCAAGGTCAATTCCCACTTTATGTTTTGCACTCAGTAAAACGGAAGACCAGTTATGAGAATGGGAAATGCTTATTAAATATGAGTTATCTTTCAGGAAAGGTTTTCGGCGCTCATTATAGTAAATACCGGTATTACAATTAATAAGTGATTTCAGGCAAGTTCGAACACTTAACCATTCCATTTTACGGGCCGGGTTTTGAAAACTACCCAGTTTTTTCATGTCGTCCTCATCTAAACTCAATATTGACAACAGGTCATCGTACTCTTCGTCAATCTGCCAGATACCAAATTGGTATGCACTATTGTCAATTTCTTTTTTTATAAGGGGCATGCGGATTACTGATTACTTCCATTGAAAACTATTGATTAAGTGTTCAATGTCTTTATGAATAAAGTCTAGGACAGGGGCTATGGAGTCTTTGTTTGGTTCTTCATAAAAATATAGGGCACCCCTTAAATAGTGAGTGGTACTGTCTGTAAGAAAAAATTGTTTTGACGAGGCAACATTTCCTTTTATATCATACAGAATTCCAGATACTTTTTTTTCAGGATACTGTATGGGAATATTTTTAATACCATCTGCTTTCTGAGAATGTTTATAAGCCAGCTTATATGTATCTTCAACCAAAATACCCAGATCATTTTGTTTAAGTGGGGCATAACTTAAATGGATTGTAGCATTGAAACGCGGGAATTTGATATTTAACCAACATGGGTGCTGCAATTTGGGATCTTCGCTAATATTCGCATAAACAGGGATCTCAAACTGGTAAGGACAGTCTGTATTAATTACTTTATATTTTTTTTGTGGTAAGTCGATCCTGAAATATCCACGGGGTTTTGGGGTATAAACTTTTTTACATCCAATAAACAGGGATATAATAATAACAAAAAATACACATCGTTTTAAAAATTTCATTCCTCTTCCTGTTGTTGTTTTTCTTTATCGAGGGTTACTTTAATTTTGCGGATTCTTTTATCATCTACCTCAAGAACATCAAAAGTAAAATATTTGTATTTAAAAATAGTGTTTTTAACAGGTATTTCACCTTTTATCTCAAGAATGAGCCCTGCCAGGGTTTCTGCTTCGCCTTTCACTGCTTCAAAAACATTATCAGGAATATCCAGGGTTTTATAAAAATCATTCAACGAAATTTTAGCTTCAAAAATAAACACATCAGGGCTTATTTGTTTAAACAATGGTTCTTCTTCATCGGTTTCGTCAACAATCTCCCCTACAATTTCTTCAAGTATATCCTCCAATGTCACTAGTCCTTGAATTCCTCCGTATTCATCTATAACCATTGCCATGTGTATCTTTTTTGCTTGGAATTCTTTCAGAAGCTCGTTGATCTTTTTATTTTCAGGAACAAAATACGCATGGCGTACTAAAGCTTGCCAGCGAAAATTATCCGGTTGGTTTAGGTGCGGAAGCAAATCTTTAACGTAAAGGATCCCTTTTATATCATCAAGGGAGTTATCATAAACAGGTATACGGGAATATCCTTTTTCATTGATTAGGGCAACAAGTTCATCATATTGCATTAATGTGTCTATAGCCACTACATCCATCCTCGATTTCATGATCTCGCGTACATATGTTTTTCCAAATTTCACGATCCCTTCAAGTATTTCTTTATCTTCAGTAACAACCCCTTCAGTAATTTCCAGCACATGTGAAAGTTCTTTCATTGAAAGCGTTTGTTTATTGTTTTCTGAAATATGTTTTTTTACCCGGGCATTTATTTGTAACAATAGTGAGCTAACAGGCCAGAAAATTTTCATTAAAACCTTGAATATACCTGACATTAAACGGGCAAATCTTATGGTGTTCCCTGTGGCATATATTTTCGGTATTATCTCACCAAACAATATGAGCAGGAACGTAACCACAATTATCTGAAACAATGTCCCTATTTTTGGATTTATAGAAAAGTCAAATATCCTGTTGGTAACAACAGTAGACAAAATTACAATAGCAATATTTATAAAATTGTTGGCTATTAGTATTGTTGCTAATAATCTGTTCGGTGTTTCCAATAACGAAAGCACACTATTTGATTTGGCTTCATTGGTAGATTTTAATTTTTCTTTGTCATTTGGCGAAAGAGAAAAATAAGCAACTTCTGAACCTGAAACCAGCGCAGACATGAACAGAAGGATTAGCAAAGAAACCAAACCAATTACGTTGTTCAGCGTCAAGCTTCCATTTATTTTAAAATAAAAATCAGTTAATAATAATGAATGATATGGTTCTGTTTCCAACTGGCCTCACTATTGGTTAACACTAAAAAGGAAGATCATCGACCTCGTCATCAGAAACAGGCGGTTCGGTTTGGGCCTGTGCAGATGTTGAAGTAGGTTCGTTATATTGACTGCTGGGTGGGGGAGGGGCAGGAATGCCACTATCATCATTGCGGCCACCTAACATGTACATATTATCACCAACAATCTCTGTGGTATATCGTTTATTCCCTTCTTTATCATCCCAGGAACGGGTCCTGATTTTACCCTCTATATAAAGCATATTGCCTTTTTTAACATATTGCTCTGCTACCTTTGCCAACCCTCTCCATAAAACAATGTTATGCCATTCTGTGTTTTTTACTTTTTCACCGTTGCGGTTTTTATAAGTCTCAGATGTTGCAAGAGAAAACGTTGCAACGGGTGTTTCATTGTCGAGATACCTTACTTCGGGGTCTTTGCCCACATTTCCAACTAAGATTACTTTATTTACTGGCATGGTTAATTATATATTTTTACTGGGTAAAAGTAAAAAAAAAATATACCAAAAAAAACTAATGCGTGTGAAGATATTCGTTCCAGTATTTGTCAATTAATCTGGGTAACGCATATTTGCCCATCTCATTCTTTTCAACAGCAATAAAGTTTTTATTATCAGGTTGAGAATTAATTTTGATATGAAAGAAACGTGCAATAATTTGTTGGTGCGATAACTGATGTTTCATTTCCCTACTTTTTTCGAGTATATTAAAATCATTTGGAATGCCATTAGCCGCACAAAAACTTCCTGTCAATAGATTTTCCGGGTTATCCCCAGGTACACTTTCAAGCAATGGAAATTGATATAGAGAATGCCATATATCGTTATCTTTTCTTTTTTGTATATAAACGGTATTATCGAAATGTAAAACAATAAAATAGAAATATCTTTTTGAAATGGAAGGCTTTTTTTGTTTAGTGGGTAGCATGGAAACCTTTTTAAGGGCTAATGCCTTACAATATGTTTGAAGTACACAAGACGAACAATCAGGATTTATCGGGGTACATTGTAAAGCACCAAATTCCATAATAGCCTGGTTATGGTCTCCCGGTTGTTTTTTGTTCAACATTTCACTTGCTATTTTTTCAAATTCTTTTTTCCCTTCTGATGTATCGTAAGCAAGATCAACGTTAAATAGCCGTGAGTAAACGCGAATAACATTACCGTCAACTACTGCTTTAGTCTCGTTAAATGCAATTGATGATATGGCCGCTGCCGTATATTCACCAATACCTTTTAGTTTTAGAAGGTCAGTATAATTGTCAGGGAACTTACTATTTAGGTTAAGGACAATATATTGTGCGCTTGCATGCATATTTCTTGCCCTTGAATAATAACCCAGGCCTTTCCAGTAAAGCATTACTTCATCGATAGAAGCTTCAGCCAATGTTTTCACATCAGGGAAACGGGAAATGAATTTTATATAATAGTTTAGTCCCTGGTTCACCCTTGTTTGTTGTAAGATGATTTCTGACACCCATATTTTGTAAGGGTCACACGTATTTCTCCAGGGAAGTTCCCGTTTGTATTTATAATACCAGTTTAATATTTTTTGTTGCAAACTCATTCATTTTGAACAATTAAAATTAAAATTTAGGCACAAAAATAATTTAAGTTGATTTCTTTAATAAAAAATAATAATTTATATTTGCACACTGTTAAAAAAATGAATTACCTAAATTATTGATAATAAAAGCATTTACAAAAATGACAAAAGCAGACATCGTTAACGAAATTTCTAAAAACACGGGAATTGAAAAAATAACTGTACAAAAAACAGTTGAAGCGTTTATGGAAACTGTAAAGGACTCATTGGTAAAAAACAAAAATGTGTATCTGAGGGGTTTCGGTAGCTTTATTGTTAAGAAAAGAGCAAAAAAAACAGCAAGGAATATTTCTAAAAATACAACAATTATTATTCCTGAACATTTTATTCCTTCTTTCAAGCCAGCTAAATCGTTTGTAAGCAAGGTGAAAAACAAAGTAAAATAAAACATAATTAAGAAAATTAAATAACATGCCAAGCGGAAAGAAGAGAAAAAGACATAAGATGGCAACTCATAAGCGTAAAAAGCGCTTAAGAAAAAATCGTCATAAGAACAAGAAATAATCTTTTTAAGCAAGCCAGCTTATTCAAGAAAACATTACGATTAAACCTAAGTTGCTATGCTACTTAGGTTTAATCCTTTTATGAAATTAAGTTCTAATACATATTTATTAATTCTCCCTTAATTTAAATTAATGTGAGTAGCGAATTATTTATTGACGTTAGTCCCTCTGAAATCGTGTTCGCACTGATTGAAGACAAACGTCTGGTTGAGTTGACCAGGGAGAAAAG